>NZ_VOBM01000037.1:0-65934 GCF_008370005.1 Pseudomonas sp. ANT_J28 | reverse complement strand
AATGCGGTGTATCAGTCGATATCAATTTTGACTGTCACACCGCATTCGCGAGCAAGCCCGCTCCCACAGGGTCTACTCTGAGTGAGCTCACGATTTTCCCCTGTCAGGGCCGTGGTCACCCCTGACTTGTATATTTATTGAGCTGTGATAGTGTCGAGAAACGCCTCAACTCATCGAGGCTCGTGAAAACCCCGCCTTCTTCTGGCGGGGTTTTGCTTTTTCTGTGCAGAAGAAAGGAGTCTGCCCAAATCATGACCGCACCTTCAATTACCCTTACCCGTCTGGACGTGCAACGTCTGGAGCGCCTGATCGACAGCCTGGATGACACGCTGCCGGGCGTTATCGCGCTGCAAACCGAACTGGACCGCGCCGATACCCTGGTCGGTCACGATGAAGTGCCCGCCGATGTTGTGACCATGAATTCCCGTGTGCATTGCCGCGAAGAAGGCAGCGGCAAGGACTATCACCTGACGCTGGTTTATCCGAAGGATGCCAATGCCGACGAAGGCAAGATTTCCATTCTGGCGCCGGTCGGCAGCGCACTGCTCGGTCTCAAGGTTGGTCAGCACATCGATTGGCCGGCGCCGGGCGGCAAGACACTGAAACTGACCCTGCTGGAAGTCGAATCGCAGCCGGCCGAGGGCGGCCACTTTCCGGAATAAACCCCTCAGACCTGCTCGAGCGCCTCGTTCAATGCGCGCTCCAGGTCAGCCTTGTAGCGCAAATACAAAATGCTTGAATTCTGACCATCACCGACCAGGCCCGACAGGTCCAGGTCGGTGATGTAACAGCGATAGCGCTCGGTTTCACGGCGCTGCTCGACGATTTCCCGGGCGACCACGCGGAACAGTTGGTCGCCATGTTCCAGCTCTGAAAACTCCCGCTGATTGCAATACAACGTGACGTGCACCTGCCCCGGTGCGGCTTTGCCGACAATCGCCTGCACGTCGTAGAACGGTTTGTTGACCGGGGTCTGCGGCGCTGGCCGAGCTTCGACCCGACGCGCCCGTATGGGGCCGGAGGGCAGCAGTTGGTAATACAAGGTGTCCAGGCTCAGCGGCTGGGCGACGTCCATCGGCAGCAAGGCGTCGCGCCGGTACTGGATCGATTGCAGGAAACGTTGCAGCGGCACCAGCAGGCTTTGCTCGTCGTGGTAGGGCAAACGCTGCTGCCACAGGGCATTGAATTCATCCAGCACGTACAGGTCGGCGCGGTACTCGTTGATCCGGTAGAACACCTGAATGCAATCGGGCTGGCCCATCGGCAGGACCAGCGCCAGGTCGTGGTCTTCCAGTGCCATCGGGTCCAGGTGCAGAGGGCTGTAGCTTGCCAGCTCTTCGCCCAGGTAATCGACCAGTGCCGGCAGCGTGGCGAGGGCGACGTGATTGACCTGACCGGGCACCAGTTCCAGTACGTGGTAGTGCTGCTGGACCTGAATCAGGTAGCGATGATTGAGTTTGCTCAGCAGCAGGTTCTGCGCGGTGTCGAGGATTTCTTCGACCCGTCGGGCGATGAACTGTGCGCGGTTGTGGCAGAAGCAACGAACCCGCAACGTGGGTTGTTGTAGCCCGCCGGGCAGGTTGTTGAGGTAATCGCGCACGCAGTCGAGCAGTGCGTGGGGGCCGTCGAAGCGGTTGACCAGCACTTCGTTCCAACTATTGAGCGTGACCTGATCCAGGGTCAGCACCAGGTTTTCCCGGACGCCGGCGTAACTGAGAGAATCGGTACGCTCGGTGGTCATCAGGATGTTCAGGTCGCGGTGGTGCTTGAGTGGGTCGACGCCGACGTTCACCAGGATCAGCACTTCACTCGGCACACTGGCGCGCAGTAACGGTTCTTCGGCGACGGTCGTCAGTGGCAGGACAATGCTCTGTTGCAGGCTGCCGAGCAGGTTGAACAGTTCGAACTCGCTCAGGTCGCTGCTGCCGGGATGCAAGGCCAGGCGAGTGCTGCTGTCGATCACGCCATTGCGGTGACACCAGGTCAGCAGTTCCAGCAATTGGCGGCTGCGCTTGATCGGTGCGAAATGCTCCCATTCGAGGGCCGTCAGGCTGCCGTTGTACAAACCCCACTGAGTTTGACCCGGTTCTTTTTTGTTCGGCGCATGCACCAGCGTGAGGGTGTCTTCGGCCAGGTCCGGGGCGATGCCAGGGTTGATGAACTCGACCTTGTCGGCCTTGCGGTCGAAGGCCGCGTACAGCCGTCGACCCAGCACATTGAGGTCGCGCTTGTTGATCAGGCTGACGGTTTGTTCGGTGCGGGCGAACTGGGTCAGGAAGCGGTAGCTGTAATTGAGCTCGTTGACCAAGGCCCGGCGTTCCGAACCGACCTGCCGGACTTTCCACTGGCTGCGGCTATCGAGCAGGGCCAGTTGACGATGATCCCACTGCCATTCGTGGGCCAGGCGTTTGAGCAACGAACGCTGCCAGCTCTGAGTGCGACTGCTGCTGCCGGTGAGTTTGCGATTGACCTTCAGGTACAACGCCCGGCGTACCAGCTCCAGGCGTTCTGGCTCGCCACGGGCGGTGAGGTATTCCTCGATGCGCCGGTAAACCACGACGTACGGGTCCAGCTCATCAAGGTCGAGCCGATTGGCGAACACCGCTTGCTTGAAGCGCAGGCTCAGGCAATGAACCTTGGGGTGTTCGCTGGCATAGACCTCGGTCAGCAGCAGTTTGAGTACCGATTTGTATGGCGACTCGATGCCCTTGAACAACTGCCAGAGCCCCGCGCCGATGAACTCCCCCGGCGGGATATAGGCCAGATGCCCCAGGTCCAGGGTTTCGTCGGCACGGATGAAGCGCTTGGACATCAGGGTGTGGGTGTAACGGTCGTAGCTCGCTTCTTCGTAGACCGGCACCAGCCACCAGACGGGCGTGCGTCCGGCCAGCCAGATCGCAGTGCGATAAAACTCGTCCAGCAGCAGATAATGCTGGGTGGTGCCGCAGTCTTCCGAGCTCAGTTGCGTATCACGTTCGCCGCGTACGAAACGGGTCGGGTCGATCAGGAAGAAATGCGCCTCGGCGCCCTGGCTGGCAGCCCAGATTTCGAGGAGCTGGCATTTTTTGCGCAGTTCAGTGAGCTCGCTTTCGCTCAAGTCCGGCCCGTGACAGACCCACACGTCCATGTCGCTCTGATCGGCCTGGGCGAGGGTGCCGAGGCTGCCCATCAGGAACAGGCCGTGAATCGGTCGCGGCGGATTGCTGCCATGGCGAGGCTTATAGGAAAACGAGCGGGTCAGGCGTTGGGCTTCGGCGAGGGTGTTGGCGTCGGGTTCGTAATTCGACAGCCCGGCCGGCGTGCTGCCCGAAACGTACCCCGGCAACAGCGGATGATTGACGTGGAAAAACAGGGGCAACAAGGTCAGCACCGCTTGCTGGCGGGTCGACAACCCTTCCATGGCGCGGGCCATACGGCCTTCATTGAGCTTCAGAAAACGTGCGCGCAGCTGGCTGAGAACCTTGCGGTCGATTCCCTCGTCCAGATCGGGGCGGATTTCATGGGTGCGGGTCATGTCAGCTCAAACCGGCTCGCGGGGCTCAGACGTGGGTGTCTGCGGATGAAGGGCAGTTTAGCGCCTCGGCTCCAGGACTTTTAAGCTGAATTTTGTTTTTCTGGCGTCAGATTTTTATCGCGGGGCGACAGCAGGTAACAGAGTGAGCCCGCGGAAATCCCGTAGCAGGGGTTTCCGTGGGCGCTGCGGTAATGCTCAGGCTGTTTCTTCTACGGTCAAAATGGTCAGAACGGTTTGCACATTTTGCGCGGCATCACGACCCAGGCTGGTCAGATAACCGCCATCGGGCTGAGTGATCAGTTCTTTGTCGAACAGGCGTTGGGCGGCGGCAATGGCTTTCGGGGCAGCGGTCTGATGAATTTTCAAACCTTCCTGGGAACTGTCCAGGTTGAAGAGTGCGAGGATTTCCAGTTCGGCAACCAACTCAGGGGTAAGCGACATAAGGACTCCAGACTTTCTAGGAATTGGACGACAGCGTCCCTAAGGTGATCCCACTCGGGCGGCATGTCCAGTGCTCGCGACAGGGTTTTTTCGCCTTGGGAAGCATTCCCCGGTAGGTGGTGCGGCAGCGGGGTGGATTCAGTGTAGACAGGGTCTGAGAAACGGTTGCCTGAATTGAAAAAGATCGCAGCCTTCGACAGGTGCGATCTTTGATTTTATTTCTTTTCCGGCGGCAACTCTGGCAATGCACGCAACGCAGCTTCGTACCATTCAGTGTTGAACGCGCGGTCTTCTTCGAGGATCGCGTCGATTTCCACTGCCAGAACGTGGGCCATCAGATTGAGAATTTCTTCACGCTCGTAACCCACCAATGTCAGCTTGTTGAAGGTTGCCTTGGCGGCTGGCGGGTTGTCGCTTTCGATCTGGTTTTCGATGGCTTCGACCAGCGTGTTTTCGGCGAACTCTTCTTCGTCGATGTCGTCGTTGTTGATGCCGGGGGTTGGCTCGCTCATGGCAGGCTCCTCAAGTTAAGGCGGCCAGTTTACCTGCATTCAGCGCTGTGATGCTGCTGGCAAGAAACGTCGCGACGTTCTATAAAAGGCACCTGCCAACCCCGCACGGCCTGGAGGCTATGTGATGCTCAAGCTTTATGGATTTTCCGTCAGCAACTACTACAACATGGTCAAGCTGGCGCTGCTGGAGAAGGGACTGCCGTTCGAAGAAGTATTGTTTTACCCGGGGCCGAGCCCCGAGGCATTAGCCATGAGCCCGCGCGGAAAGGTGCCGGTGCTGGGCGTGGAACAGGGTTTTGTTAACGAAACCAGCGTGATTCTCGAGTACCTCGAACACAGCCAGAAAGGCACGCCGCTGTTGCCAAGCGATCCCTTTGAGCGGGCGCAGGTCCTGGCACTGGCCAAGGAAATCGAGCTGTACATCGAATTGCCGGGGCGTGCCTGCTACGCCGAAGCATTTTTCGGCATGACTGTACCGGATGCGATCAAGGACAAGACCAAAGCCGAGTTGCTGCTGGGGTTCGCCTCACTGGGCAGCCACGGCAAGTTCGCCCCTTATGTCGCGGGTGATAGCCTGAGCATTGCGGATCTGTATTTCCTCTACAGCGTGCCGCTGGCCTGTGCGGTGGCGCAGAAGCTGTTTGACCTGGATTTGCTGGCTGAGATGCCGGCGGCCAAGGCGCTGCTGGAGCGTCTGGAGCAGAATCCGAACGTACAACGGATTACGGCGGACAAGGATGCGGCAATGCCTGCGTTTTTGGCGATGGTCGCGTCCAAGAAGTAGGTATTTTTAGCGCCTTCAAGACCGCTTTCGCGAGCAAGCCCGCTCCCACATTGGTTCTATGGTGTTCACAAGGTTTGTGTTCACCACCGATTTAATGTGGGAGCGGGCTTGCTCGCGAAGCTTTTGACGGTTTAGCGGCTGGCGAGCAACGCCTGACCGCGAACCACTGCTTTCTTGACCTGTGCCGGCGCAGTCCCGCCGATATGGTCACGGGCATTCACCGAGCCTTCCAGGGTCAGCACGGCAAACACGTCCTGATCGATGTGGTCGCTGAACTTGCGCAGTTCTTCCAGGCTCATTTCCGCCAGGTCCTTGCCGCTTTCCACGCCGTACTTCACCGCATGGCCAACGATTTCGTGGCAGTCACGGAACGGCAGGCCACGGCGTACCAGGTAGTCCGCCAGATCGGTGGCGGTGGAGAAACCGCGCAGGGCCGCTTCGCGCATCATCGCGTGCTTTGGCTTGATCGCCGGGATCATGTCGGCAAAGGCCCGCAGCGAGTCGCGCAGGGTGTCGGCGGCGTCGAACAACGGTTCCTTGTCTTCCTGGTTATCCTTGTTGTAGGCCAGCGGTTGGCCTTTCATCAAGGTCAGCAGGCCCATCAGCGCGCCGAATACGCGGCCGGTCTTGCCACGCACCAGCTCTGGAACGTCCGGGTTTTTCTTTTGCGGCATGATCGAGCTGCCCGTGCAGAAACGGTCCGGCAGATCGATGAACTGGAACTGCGCGCTGGTCCATAGCACCAGCTCTTCGGAGAAGCGCGACAAGTGCATCATCGCGATGCTCGCGGCCGAGCAGAATTCGATGGCGAAGTCACGATCGGACACGTTGTCCAGTGAGTTACCGCCAACAGCGTCGAAGCCCAGCAGTTGAGCGGTGTATTCGCGGTCGATCGGGTAGGTGGTGCCCGCCAGTGCGGCGCTGCCCAGTGGCATGCGATTGGTACGCTTGCGGCAGTCGACCAGGCGCTCGTAGTCGCGGCTGAGCATCTCGAACCAGGCCAGCATGTGGTGCCCGAAGGTTACCGGCTGTGCGGTTTGCAGGTGGGTGAAGCCCGGCATGATGCTACCGGCTTCGCGCTCGGCCTGCTCCAGCAAGCCTTTTTGCAGGCGGGTGATTTCGCTCAGGATCAGGTCGATCTCGTCACGCAGCCACAGGCGGATGTCGGTGGCGACCTGGTCGTTACGGCTGCGGCCGGTGTGCAGCTTTTTACCGGTGACGCCGATGCGGTCGGTCAGACGCGCCTCGATGTTCATGTGCACGTCTTCGAGGTCGATGCGCCAGTCGAACTGGCCGGCCTCGATTTCATCCTGGATGGTCTTCAGGCCATCGGTGATGCTGTCGCGCTCGGCATCGGTCAGCACGCCGACCTTGGCCAGCATGGTGGCGTGAGCGATCGAACCCATGATGTCGTGGCGATACAGGCGCTGGTCGAAAGTGACGGAGGCGGTGAAGCGGGCGACGAAGGCGTCGACGGGTTCACTGAAGCGGCCGCCCCAGGACTGATTGGTCTTGTCAGTGCTCATGAATTCGCTCGTGTCGGCTGAAGAAAGATGGCGTAGAAAGCTGTCGCGGATAATAACAGGGTTGCCAATCCTGTCGCTGGCACTGGTCGATACGTTTTTTTCTCATGCTGCGGTCCATACTCGAATCAACGCCGAGGGGATTTGCGCAACGATATTTTTCAATTGAGCAATATCGTGCCGGCAACCGTCTACAGTTGGACAATAGGATCAGCGCCGTTCCAGACGCTGCAGCTGACTATAAGAAGAGGGGGTGTTCATATTGTGTATCAACAAACCCTACGGCGATGCCTCGCCAACGCGGGCCTGGGCCGCCAAACGCACGACAGATAAAAATTTAGCCGTCGGTCGGGCGGCACTTTTTGGCCCTCGCGCTAGTCTTAGCGTGGATCGCGGTGACGGACGTCACTTCACCTGTCTACGCTATCCTTGTGCGAGACTCACGCAGGAATCCAGCGCAATATGAATGTCCTGATCGTTGATGACGAACCCCTTGCCCGCGAGCGCCTGAGCCGAATGGTTGGCGAACTCGAGGGATACAGTGTCCTGGAGCCTAGCGCCACGAACGGCGATGAGGCGTTGGCTCTGATCGACAGCCACAAACCCGATATCGTGCTGCTCGATATCGGCATGCCGGGCCTCGATGGCCTGCAAGTGGCTGCACGATTGTGCGAACGCGAAACCCCGCCCGCCGTGGTGTTTTGCGCAGGGCCCGATGAATTTGCCGTGGAAGCCTTGCAGGCCAGCGCCGTAGGCTATCTGGTGAAACCTGTGCGTACAGAACAATTGCATGAAGCGTTGAAAAAAGCCGAGCGGCCCAATCGCGTCCAGCTTGCGGCCCTGACCCGTCCCGCCGCCGAAAGTGGCAGCGGCCCGCGCAGCCATATCAGCGCCCGTACCCGTAAAGGTATCGAACTGATCCCGTTGGGTCAGGTGGTCTACTTCATTGCGGATCACAAATACGTGACCTTGCGCCACGAAGGCGGCGAAGTGCTGCTGGATGAGCCACTCAAGGCCCTTGAAGATGAATTTGGCGACCGCTTCGTGCGAATCCACCGCAACGCACTGGTCGCCCGCGAACGCATCGAACGCCTGCAGCGCACGCCTCTGGGGCATTTTCAGCTGTTCCTCAAAGGCATGAACGGCGACGCCCTGATCGTCAGCCGACGGCATGTGGCCGGCGTGCGCAAGATGATGCAACAGCTTTAATCCGCCATTTACGGGCGGGTTTCATCCCGGTTGCTGGATGTCTGAGGCCAGGGAGGCCGCGCGGTTTCTGATACAAGTCAAAGTGGATTTGGCTGAGCTGTTATTATCCGCCGTATCTATTCAGTACGGATTGATCCATGTCCTCTCGCGAAATCCGCATCGCCACCCGTAAAAGTGCACTCGCCCTGTGGCAGGCCGAATACGTCAAAGCCCGTCTGGAAGAGGCCCATCCTGGTCTGCTCGTGACGTTGGTGCCCATGGTCAGTCGCGGTGACAAGTTGCTCGACTCGCCACTGTCGAAAATCGGCGGCAAGGGCCTGTTCGTCAAAGAACTGGAAACCGCGCTCCTGGAAAACGAAGCCGACATCGCGGTGCACTCGATGAAAGACGTGCCGATGGACTTCCCTGAAGGCCTCGGTCTGTTTTGCATCTGCGAGCGCGAAGACCCGCGTGATGCCTTCGTTTCCAATACCTACGCCAGCCTGGACGAATTGCCGCGAGGCAGCATCGTCGGCACCTCCAGCCTGCGCCGTCAGGCCCAGTTGCTGACCCGTCGTCCGGACCTGGAAATTCGCTTCCTGCGTGGCAACGTCAACACGCGCCTGGCCAAGCTCGATGCCGGCGAATACGACGCCATTATCCTCGCCGCCGCCGGCCTGATTCGACTCGGCTTTGAAGATCGCATCGCCTCGGCCATCAGCGTCGACGACAGTCTGCCGGCTGGTGGCCAAGGCGCAGTGGGTATCGAATGCCGCAGCGTCGACAGCGAAATTCACGCGCTGTTGGCACCGCTGCACCATCAGGACACCGCCACCCGCGTGACCGCCGAACGCGCTCTCAACAAACATTTGAATGGCGGCTGCCAAGTGCCGATCGCCTGCTATGCCGTGCTTGAAGGCGAGCAGATCTGGTTGCGTGGTCTTGTCGGTGATCCGAACGGCGGTCTGCTGCTCAGCGCCGAGGCTCGTGCGCCACGCAGCGAAGCCGAAGCCTTGGGCGTGCAAGTGGCTGAAGACCTGCTGAGTCAAGGCGCCAATGACATTCTGAAAGCAGTCTACGGCGAGGCAGGTCACGAGTGACGGGCTGGCGCCTGCTGCTGACGCGTCCCGCGGATGAGTCGGCGGCGCTGAGCAGTCTTTTGGCCGAAAAGGGGATTTTCAGCAGCAGTTTGCCGCTTTTGGAGATCGAGCCGATTCCTGCCTCTGACACAATGCGCGAGGTGATTCAGAGGCTGGATCGCTATTGCGCGGTGATCGTGGTCAGCAAACCGGCCGCCAGAATTGCTGTGGATCTGCTCGACAGGTATCGGCTGCAACCCCCTCGTCTGAAGTGGTTCAGCGTGGGCGCAGCCACCGCGCAGATCCTCGAGGATCGCGGTCTGGACATCAGCTTTCCGGTGGATGGCGATGACAGCGAAGCCTTGCTTGAACTTCCTCAGTTGCGCGAGGCAATCGCGCGCCCCGGTCCACGCGTGCTGATCATGCGCGGGGAGGGCGGGCGCGAGTTGCTGGCTGAGCGTTTGCGCGAGCTTGGTGCTAGTGTCGAGTATCTGGAGTTGTACCGCCGCGACCTGCCGCACTACCCGCCGGCAGCGCTGCCTGACCTGATCGAAGCTGAACGCTTGAACGGGCTGGTGGTCAGCAGTGGACAGGGTTTTGAGCACCTGCATCAATTGGCCGGCGATACCTGGCCGCAATTGGCGCGGTTGCCGTTGTTTGTTCCAAGCCCCAGGGTCGCCGAGCTGGCAAGTGCCGCCGGGGCCCAAACAGTTGTGGATTGCCGTGGCGCCAGTGCCACGGCTTTGCTGACGGCGTTACGGGAGCATCCCGGACCCGTTCTCTAATGCAAAGGATGGATACGTGAGCGAAACAGCCTTGCCTAAAGATGACGTCCAGCCAGTGCTCGATGCACCGGTTGAAGCACCGGTTGAAGCCGGGCCACCTGCTGCAGTGCAGCGCCGAGGCAATGGGCTGGCAATCGTCGCGCTGCTGCTGGGCGCTGCCGGTGTCGCCGTGGGCGGTTGGGGAGTTTGGCAGGTGCGTCACCTGCAAGCCAATACTCAACAGCAGTTGAGCCAGGTCCAGGCATTGAACGATCAGGCGCAAGACCTGAAGCTCAATGAACAACGCCTGACTGCTCGCCTGGAACAAATGCCTGCCGCCGACGAGCTCGATGCGCGCAGTCGTTTGGTCACTCAACTTCAAGGCGATCAGCAACGCTTGAATCAACGTCTGGAAACGGTTCTCGGCGCCAGCCGCAAGGATTGGCGTCTGGCCGAGGCCGAGCACCTGCTGCGTCTGGCCAGCCTGCGTCTTTCCGCGTTGCAGGACATCAGCAGTGCCCAGGCTTTAGTACAGGGCGCCGATGAAATTCTGCGCGAACAGAACGACCCGGGTTCTTTTGCCGCTCGCGAGCAAGTGGCCAAAACGCTGGTGGCATTGCGTAGCACCCAACAGCCGGATCGCACCGGTTTGTTCCTACGATTGGGGGCGTTGCGCGATCAGGTTATCAGCCTCACCGAGCTGGCACCTGAGTACAAGGACCGTGGCGAATCCCTGTTGGGGCTCACCGCCGATGGCGACGGCGCCAGTCGCTGGGCGCAATGGTGGAATCAGGTCTCGCGCTACGTCCGCATCGACTTTAACGCCGACAAGAATGTGCGTCCGTTGCTGGCCGGGCAGAGCCTGAGCCAGGTGCGCCTGGCCCTGAGCCTGGCGCTGGAGCAGGCGCAATGGGCCGCGCTCAATGGCCAGGCCGCGGTTTATACCCAGGCGCTTGCCGAAGCGCGGGACGTGCTCAAGGGTAACTTCAACCCGGACAACCCTCAGAGCAAAGTGATGCTTGAGCAGGTTGGCGAGTTGAGCAAGCAACCGGTCAACGTTGTCACGCCAGACTTGACCGGCACGCTGAGTGCGGTTCAGGGGTATCTGGAGCGGCGTAATGTCAACGCCGAGGAATCGATCAAACCGATGGCCAAACCTGCCGCGGACACCGCTCAGGAGGCGACGCCATGAAACGCCTCTATGTGATCGTGTTCCTGGTGATCGCCGCTGCTGCCGCGCTGGGGCTGGCGATTGCCGAGCATTCCGGTTACGTGCTGATCGCCTACAAAAGCTTCCGTTACGAATCGAGCCTGTGGGCAACCCTGGCGTTGGTCGCCGTGCTCTGGCTGGTGTTCTGGGGCATCAAGGCGTTGATCGAATTGGTGACGACCTCCAGTGGCGTGGTCAATCCCTGGTCGCGGCGCAATCGCAGTCGCCGGGTGCAGGTGGCGATTGAACACGGCCAGCTGGATCTGGCCGAAGGTCGCTGGGCCAGTGCGCAGCGTCATCTGCATCGGGCAGCGGAAGCCGAGCGCCAACCTTTGCTTTACTACCTGGGCGCTGCCCGGGCTGCGAACGAACAAGGTCAATACGAGGAAAGCGACAACCTGCTGGAGCGCGCTCTGGAGCGACAGCCCCAGGCAGAATTGGCGATTGCCCTGAGCCACGCACAATTACAGACCGACCGCGGCGATACCGAAGGCGCTCTGGTGACCTTGCAAGCCATGCACGAGCGTCATCCTCATAACGTCCAGACCTTGCGCCAGTTGCAGCGCTTGCACCAACAGCGGGGCGACTGGTCGGCCGTGATTCGCCTGCTGCCGGAGCTACGCAAGGACAAGGTCCTGCCACCGGCCGAATTGGTCGAATTGGAACGCCGGGCCTGGGGTGAGAACCTGTCCCTGGCGGCGCATCAGGAAGAAGACGGGACGGTCGGCTTGCAAGCTCTCAATCGCGCCTGGCAGCAGTTGACCTCAGCTCAGCGTCAGGAGCCGCAACTGGTGCTCGCTTATGCCGAGCAACTTCGGCAACTGGGTGCTCAGGTCGAGGCCGAAGAGATCCTGCGAACGGCGCTCAAGCGCAACTACGACAGTCATCTGGCGCGCCTCTACGGACTCGTTCGCGGTAGCGATCCGGCACGTCAACTGCACACCGCCGAGGGCTGGCTCAAGGATCATCCGGCCGACCCGAGCCTGCTGCTGACCCTGGGGCGCTTGTGTCTTCAAAGCAGCCTTTGGGGCAAGGCCCGGGACTATCTGGAAAGCAGCTTGCGCGTGCAGCGCAATCCGGAAGCCTGCGCGGAACTGGCGCGGCTGCTGGCGCAGCTGGGTGACACAGAACGCAGCAATCAGTTGTTCCAGGAGGGCTTGGGCTTGCTGGACGAGCGCTTGCTGGCGGCACCGTTGCCGGTTCCTGTTCACGCTTAAAGAGTGGATGACGGGTCGCTCGAAGGAGCGATCCAGTTGCCTGCAAACTGTCGGAATTTTACCTCTGTAGTCCGTTAACGGCAGAGTCCTACAGAGGACTACACCTAATCCTCTCGTTTCTGTCGGGAATTCCCTACACCTCTGTTGAAGTGTCCCCGCTGGCCTGCCTTGAAAGGCTGCCGCGCTTTCCTCTACCGTAACCGCCTGTCTCTACTGTTACGGAAATGCCATGTCTTTGGCCTGCTCACGCTCCTTGTTTTTCATGGCTTTCATTGCAGGTGCCCTGGCCCTGGGCGTGTCCTATTACCTGGAATATGCGGTCGGCCTCAAGCCTTGCGGGTTGTGCCTGTTGCAGCGATCTTGCCTCGCGTTACTCACGGGTATTTGCCTGACGGCTTCGGTTCATGGGCCGGGCCGCTTTGGCTCTTTCCTGTATTGGATGCTCGGTCTGGTTTGCAATCTGGCGGGTACAGTCACGGCGTGGCGGCAGGTCTTGCTGCAGAGCGATCCAACGCATCAGCTGTTGACGTGTCCGCCTAATCTGGCAGTTCCGTACGAGGACTTGCCCTGGTTTTGCCAGGTGACACAGATGTTTAAAGGGGAGGCAGAGTGCGCGGAGATTTCGTGGACACTGTTCGACCTGAGTATTCCTGAATGGAGTCTGCTGCTCTTCATGGCGATGACGATTTTAGGTATTTATCAGGTGCTACGTCTTGTCTGGAAAGCTTGTCAGCGACCGCTCAGCGGCGGTTCGTCGCACCGGACGCTGGCGGGTGATTAAACACTTGTATGAACTTTATCTCCTGCGTACCTTGAAGCCATTGTCGCGCGGGCATAATCTGGCCCGCACGTGTCATTGGAATTATGTTGCTCGAATGACGCTCTGCCTGGCCGATACTTGACCTTCAAGTGTGGCGACGGGTGTAGGGCAGCATGACCCACAAGGGAAGAGAGATCACCATGCTCGAAAGTTGTCAGAATGCTCAGGAACGTTGGGGTGGAGTGCATCTGCTGATCGATCGCTGGTTGCAGGAGCGTCACGAACTGGTTCGGGCCTATGATGCTCTCGGCGCCAAGCCTGAGGCACTGGGTGAGAACCGCAAGCCGTTGCAGGAGTTCTGCGGCGTGCTGGTCGATTACGTGTCTGCCGGGCACTTCGAGATCTACGAACAGCTGACCGGCGAAGCCAAGGCGTTTGGTGACACTCGCGGGCTCGAGCTGGCCGAGACCATTTACCCTCGTATCGACGTCATCACCGAGAAGCTGCTGGCGTTTAATGACCTGTGTGATGCAGGTCAATGCGTGGCAGAGAAATTCAAAGAGCTGGGTGGCCTGTTGCACGAGCGCTTCGAACTGGAAGACTGCCTGATCGAAGTGCTGCACACCGCTCACAAGGAAGAGGACTCGGTTCAGGCCTGAACCCCCTTCCTGCAAGACCTCCAAAAACGGTGCGCTATGCGCGCCGTTTTTCGTTTCCGGTATTCAGCTTGTGGCACCGCGCAATTCGACTTCGAATACCAGCGGTGTGAACGGTGCAATCAGGTCGCCGGCACCCTCAGCGCCATAGGCTTCGGCCGATGGAATCACCAGACGCCATTTTGCCCCGACCGGCATTTGCTGCAGCGCACTGCGCCATCCGCTGATCACACTGTCGAGACTGAACCACTGCGGCTGACTGTTCTGATCGAACACTGTGCCGTCGGGAAGGCGACCGATATACAGCACCTGGACTTTGCCGTTGGGACCAGCTTTGGCGCCAGTGCCTGGCGCCAACTCCGTTAGCAATATTCCATCTGCCAGTTCACGAACGCCCGGTCTGGCTTTTTCCTCGGCGAGAAAGGCCTGCTCTTTTTCGAGGGCGATTTCACTTTGCGGCGTGCTCGGTTGCAAGGCGACCTGGGCTTCGTGCTCAGCAAGTATCTGTTCGATCTGCTCATCTTTCAGCGCCAGGGGTTTGCCTTGATAGGCTTGTTGCAAACCTTCGATCAGCGCCTGAAGTTGCAGATCGGGAACCTCCTGGCGCAGGCGTTCGCCGAGACTTGCGCCCAGGCTGTAAGAGAGATCATGAGTGTCATTTTCTTTGGTTTTCTCGGCGGCCTGGGCCACGGAAAAAAACACGCACAGTGATAAAAAAAGGTAGCGCGACATGGGCACTCTCCGACCTGAGATGCGGGGGATTATGCCAGTGTGAATGTGCTCTACGGTGAACTGGTTTTGCGCAAGCGCAGAAGAATTTCAATCCGTTGCAACGCAGCGCTTTGGATACTGTCAACATGCCCTAGCGGCGGTAGCAGCAGAGGTCTAGTATGAGCCGCACCCACGTCAGCCAGGAGGTAAACCATGTCGGCCACCAAGAAGCCTGTAAATACTCCGTTGCACTTACTCCAACAACTCTCGGGCAGCTTGCTCGAGCACCTGGAAAACGCTTGTTCCCAAGCCTTGGCTGATGCTGAAAAACTGCTCGCCAAACTGGAAAAGCAACGCGGAAAAGCGCAAGAAAAACTGCACAAATCCCGTACCAAATTGCAGGACGCTGCGGCGGCCGGCAAGGCCAAGGCACAAGCCAAAGCCAAGGGCGCGGTGAAGGAGCTTGAGGACTTGCTCGATGCCCTCAAGGATCGTCAATCCGAAACTCGCAGCTACATTCTGCAACTCAAGCGCGATGCTCAAGAAAGCCTGAAACTGGCCCAGGGCATCGGTCGTGTACAAGAGGCTGTCGGCAAGGCGTTGTCCCTGCGTTCGGCCAAGCCTGCTGCGGCTCCTGCCAAGAAAGCCGCTGCCAAACCGGCTGCTGCAAAAGCACCGGCCAAGTCTGCTGCCAAACCGGCCGCCAAAGCACCGGTGAAAGCCGCAGCAAAACCTGCCGCTAAACCTGCGGCGAAAAAACCAGTCGCTGCCAGCGCTGCAAAACCGGCTGCTAAAACAGCCGCTGCCAAACCTGCCGCCAAGCCAGCCGCTGCCAAAACAGCTGCCGCTAAACCGGCTGCAAGAACCGCTGCTGCTAAACCCGCGGTGGCGAAAACTGCAGCGGCGAAAGCAGCTGCCAAACCGGCCGCAAAAACTGCCGCTGCGAAACCTGCTGCCAAGCCTGCCGCGAAATCAGTCGCGACTAAAACTGCTGCCAAGCCAGCTGCAAAACCAGCTGCAAAAGCTGCAGCCAAACCGGCTGCCAAAACTGCTGCTGCAAAACCTGCCGCAGCCAAGCCAGCCACTGCTGCAAAACCTGCTGCAAAACCTGCTGCAGCGAAACCAGCAGCCAAACCTGCCGCTGCCAAACCAGCGGTGAAAAAACCGGTTGCCGCCAAGCAGGCCGCCGCGCCAGTTGCCAAGCCAGCCAACCCGGCTCCGGTAGCAACGTCTGCTTTAGCAGCAGCCACCTCGACAGCCACGCCAGCGCCAACGCCGGCCGCCGCATCGATCGCAGCAACCACCCCAACCAGCGCTTCCTAAGTGCTGCTTACCGCGACGCGCAGCTGATGCAGCGCGTCGCGGTCCAGGTGGGCGGCGCCTGCCGTTACACCTTCCAGCCAGGCCGATAGATCGGTCGCCTCACCTTGCGGCCAACTCTGCGCCGATCGTTCCAGTCGCAACAACAGATGTCGCTCGGCTTCCAGTTCGAGTGCCTTCACTTGCTCGCGCAAAGCATTCAGTTCGCCATCGTCGGCGGCAACGACTTTCCAATTCACCCGCAAGGCTCGCAGCGGTCGAACCACGTCTGCGTCCCACGGCTCGGCCACGCTACGCAGTTGCTGCAATCGGTGTTCGTTACAGGCGACGCCACGTTTTCCCAGCCACAGCCCGCAGAGCAGCAAGCACACATTGATGCCCGCCGACTGCAATTGCAGGCATGCGGGTTCAACGCCGGGACGGGCGTAAGTACTAAGGGAAAAGCTCCACAGGTCAGAGGACATAGTGCTACTCGCGCCAGTTGCGAGCGAAGCTGGTAGACTCCGCCGCCATTATGATTCGACTTCAGAACCTGACTTTACAGCGTGGCCCTCAACGTCTGCTAGAAGACGCCGAGCTGACCCTGCACGCCGGCCACAAAGCCGGCCTCATCGGTGCCAACGGCGCCGGCAAATCGAGCCTGTTCGCCTTGCTTCTGGGTGACCTGCACCCGGACTCGGGTGATTGTTTCCTGCCGGCGGACTGGCGCATCGCCCACATGCGCCAGGAGATCGACACCCTCGATCGCGTGGCGGTCGACTATGTGCTCGATGGCGACCTGCGCCTGCGCGAGGTGCAACGCGACCTCGCGGCAGCCGAAGCGGCCCATGACGGTACCGCTCAGGCCCGCCTGCACTCGGAGCTCGACAGTGCCGACGGTTACACCGCCGACGCCCGGGCGCGCAAGTTGCTGGCTGGCCTTGGGTTCACCAATGAACAGATGGATCGCCAGGTAGGAGACTTCTCTGGTGGTTGGCGGATGCGTCTGAACCTGGCGCAGGCTTTGATGTGCCCTTCGGACTTGTTGTTGCTCGACGAACCGACCAACCACTTGGACCTCGACGCCATCATCTGGCTCGAAGAATGGCTCAAAAGCTATCCCGGCACCTTGATGCTGATTTCCCATGACCGGGACTTCCTCGATGCCGTGGTCGATCACGTGGCTCACGTCGATCAGCGCAAGATCACCCTGTATCGCGGTGGTTACAGCGCCTTCGAACGCGCCCGTGCCGAACGTCTGGCCCAGCAACAGCAGGCTTACGAGAAGCAGCAGGCGCAACGTGCGCACATGGAAAGCTACATCGCCCGCTTCAAGGCCCAGGCCACCAAGGCCCGTCAGGCCCAGAGCCGGATCAAGGCGCTGGAGCGGATGGAAGAGCTGTCCGCCGCCCATGTCGATTCGCCATTCGATTTCGTTTTCCGCGAATCAGTGAAAATCTCCAGCCCGTTGATTGACCTCTCCGACGCCCGACTGGGTTACGGCGAGCGAGCCGTGCTGGAGAAGGTCAAGCTGCAACTGACCCCCGGTGCGCGGATCGGTTTGCTTGGCCCGAACGGTGCCGGCAAATCGACCCTGATCAAAAACCTTGCCGGTGAGCTCGAGCCGTTGTCCGGCCGACTGACCCGTGGCGAGAACACCGTCGTCGGCTACTTCGCCCAGCATCAACTGGACTCACTCGACTCCAAGGCCAGCCCGTTGCTGCACATGCAGCGCCTGGCGCCGACCGAGCGCGAGCAGACGCTGCGCGACTTCCTCGGTGGTTTCGACTTCCGCGGTGCGCGGATCGATGAGCCGGTGCTGAACTTCTCCGGTGGCGAAAAGGCCCGTCTGGCGCTGGCGTTGATCGCCTGGGGCCGGCCGAACCTGTTGCTGCTCGACGAACCGACCAACCACCTGGACCTGGAAATGCGCCTGGCGCTGACCATGGCCTTACAGGAATTCAGTGGCGCGGTACTGGTGGTCTCCCACGATCGCCATTTGCTCAAAAGCACCACCGACAATTTCTATCTGGTGGCGGACGGCAAGGTCGAGGAGTTCGACGGCGACCTGGAAGACTACACCCGTTGGCTGGTGGACTACCGCCAGCGCAATGCGCCCGTCAGCAATACGCCGGTCAATCCGGACAAGACCGACAAGAAGGCCCAGCGCCAGGCGGCGGCCGCGTTGCGTCAGCAGCTGGCACCGCACAAGCGCGAGGCTGACAAGCTCGAAGCCGAGCTGGGCAAGCTGCATGAGAAACTGGCGAAGATCGATACCAGCCTCGGCGACAGCGACATTTACGAGCCGGCGCGCAAGAACGATTTGCGTGATCTGCTGGCCGAACAGGCCAAGCTGAAGGTCCGTGAAGCCGAGCTGGAAGAAGCCTGGATGGAAGCGCTGGAACTGCTCGAAAGCATGCAGGCGGAGCTAGAGGCTCTGTCCTGATGGAAGCCTTCAAGCTGCCATTGCCTGCCGTGTTGATCGAGCCGATCTGGCTCTTCGTGCAGATCCTGCTGATTCTGTTGGCCGGATATGTTGCCCAGCGCTGCGTCGCCAAGTGCCTGACTCGCCTGGGTGAACGTTATCCGTTGCCGCCACAATTGCTAATGCCGCTGCGCGGTGGACTTCGTTGGCTGATCATGGGCAGCGCGCTGATTTTCGTGCTGGAACGCCTCGGGGTGTCGGCGACGGTACTCTGGACCGCGTTGTCCGGGTTTGTCGCGGTAGCGGCAGTGGCGTTCTTCGCCATGTGGAGCGTGCTCTCGAATCTGTTGTGCGCAATCCTGATCTTCACCGTCGGCCCGTTCCGCCTCGGCGACGTGGTCGAGTTGGTGGACACCACCGACAAGCCTGGCGTCAAAGGCCGGGTCGTTGCGATCAATCTGCTATACACCACGCTGATCGAAGCCGAAGAGCTCGGCACCGGCAGCGCCATGGTGCAAGTGCCCAATAGCCTGTTCTTCCAGCGCTCGGTTCGACGCTGGCGCGGCAGCGATGTATTCCCTTCCAACGGTTTCGAAAAGTAGCCGAAATGCCGACCACGCTGGTCGGCAGCCGTTCTGTCCTGCAAAAAATCGGTAGTCATCGGCCCAAAGCCGCATTAGCTTAGACGTCTGTCACGAGTCTGAGTCGAGGTGTGCGATGGAGCTTCAAACGTGGCTGGCTTTTTTTGCCGCCTGCTGGGTGATCAGTCTGTCTCCCGGTGCCGGCGCCATTGCGTCGATGTCCAGCGGTCTGCGATACGGTTTCTGGCGCGGTTACTGGAACGCCCTGGGCCTGCAGCTGGGCCTGGCGGTGCAGATTGCGATTGTCGGTGCCGGTGTTGGTGCGATTCTCACGGCGTCGGCCACGGCCTTCTATGCGATCAAATGGTTCGGTGTCGCCTATCTGGTTTACCTTGCGATCAAGCAATGGCGTGCGCTGCCCAGCGACATGAGCGATGACGCGGCCGTGCGTCAGATTGGTAAGCCGATGGCCCTGGTGTTCCGTGGTTTTCTGGTGAACATCAGCAACCCCAAGGCGCTGGTGTTCATGCTGGCGGTGTTGCCGCAGTTCATTGATCCGCATGCGCCGCTGCTGATCCAGTACCTGATCATTGGTGTGACCATGGTCTGCGTTGATTTGATCGTCATGGCCGGTTACACCGGACTTGCATCGAAGGTGCTGCGGATGTTGCGCACGCCCAAGCAGCAGAGACGCATGAACCGCACGTTTGCCGGGCTGTTCATTGGTGCGGCGGCATTCATGGCGACCCTTCGCAAAGTGGCTGTGTAAAACCGTCGGGCACAAAAAAGGCGACCCTTGGGGTCGCCTTTTCAGTTTTAGGGTTCAGCGCAGAATGACCGGCGCTGTGTCCGCTGGCAGGTTATTGCGCATTTTAACGGCGTGCCATCATGGCTCGGAAACGCGAACCCAATGCGCCCGATCACCTGGCCGTATCGCGCACCTCACAACAAAGCTTGAGTGAAAGTCATTGGAAGTGAACAATGTGTTACTTCTTATTTCCAATTGAGATTCATTCATGAGTGCCCCGTCCCGTTTCCTGGCCTGGCTGGTGTTCCCCCTGTTTGCCTTGTGCAGTTTCAATCTGCTGGCCGACACCGTGGAAGGCGCGCCGCAAGCGCTGCATTTGCTCGACTACATCGGCGCGGACTACCCGCACACCGTGCAGGCAGGCAAGGTCATCGATGAGTCCGAATACCAACAGCAGCTGGACTCCATCAAGGCGCTGCAAGGCTTGATCGCCGCGATGCCGGCCAAGCCAGAAAAGGCCGGGTTGGAGCAGGGCATCAGCACGCTGCGCAACGCCGTCGCTGCGCGACAAGACGGTGCAGATGTCGCCCGTCAGGCACGGCAACTCGGCGCGAAGCTGGCGGTGACTTATGAAGTCAGCCAGGCGCCGATCATTACGCCGGATCCGACCCGTGGTGCGCCGTTGTACGCTCAGCATTGTTCGGTGTGCCACGGCGACACGGGTGCCGGGGATGGCCCGGCGGGTGTCGGTCTGACGCCGCCGCCGTCCAATCTGCGTGATGCTGCGCGGCTGGATCACCTGAGCCTCTACGCGATCTACAGCACCCTGGGCCTCGGTGTCGAAGGCACCGACATGCCCGCCTTCGCCGATCAGCTGGACGATCGTCAGCGTTGGGACCTGGCAACCTACATCGCCAGCTTCAGCGCCGACCCGGCTGCCGCAAAATCCGAAAAAACCTACAACATCGCCGACCTGGGCCGCCAGACTCCCGCAGAAGTGCAGGTTGCCGAGGGGCCGCAAGCTGCGGCGACCTTCCGTGCGCAGCGAGCGCAACCGCCGCAGGTCAAGCGTGGCCCCGCGCAGTTGCTCGACTACACCGCCGCGACCCTGGACAAGAGCCTCTTAGCCTACCGTGCCGGTGATCACGATCAGGCCTATGACCTGTCGGTGGCGGCTTACCTGGAGGGTTTCGAACTGGTCGAAAGCTCTCTGGATAACGTCGACACCAACGTGCGCAAAGACACTGAAAAATCGCTGATGGCGTACCGTCAGTCGTTGCAAGACGGTTTGCCGGTGGCTCAGGTCCAGCAGCGTCTGGACGCGGCCAAGGCCAAGTTGAAGACGTCTGCCGGCCTGCTGGGCAGCGATGGCTTGAGCTGGTCCCTGAGCTACATCTCCGGTTTGTTGATTCTGTTGCGCGAAGGTCTGGAAGCAATTCTGGTGCTCGCGGCAATCCTCGCGTTCCTGCGTAACACCGGCCAGCAATCGGCAGTGCGCAGTGTCAACGTCGGCTGGGGTCTGGCGCTGCTGGCCGGTCTTGGGACTTGGGCGCTGGCGGCCTACGTGATCGATGTCAGCGGCTCGCAACGCGAATTGCTGGAAGGCGCGACAGCGTTGTTCGCCGCCGTTATGGTGCTTTGGCTCGGCGTGTGGATGCATGACCGTCGTCATGCGGCGGCCTGGCAGGATTACATCAAGAGCAATCTGGTGGGCGGCGGTGGGCGTTTCGGGTTTGCGACGCTGGCGTTCTTCTCGGTGTATCGCGAACTGTTTGAAGTGGTTCTGTTCTACGAGACCCTGTGGCTGCAGGCGGGTCCGGCGGGCCATAACGCGGTACTGGCGGGTGGTGCGACGGCGTTGGTGCTGCTGGTGGGTCTGGCTTGGGTGATCTTGCGCGGCTCGGCGAAACTGCCGCTGTCGTTGTTCTTCAGTATCAACGCCGGTCTGTTGTGCGCGTTGTCGGTGGTGTTTGCCGGGCATGGCGTGAAGGCGTTGCAGGAAGCCGGAATTTTCGGCACCCGGCCGGTGCCATTCTTTGACTTCGACTGGCTGGGGATCCACGCTGATGCGTATTCGCTGAGTGCGCAGGCGGTGGCGATTATCGCGATCATCGTGTTGTATAGCCGTAGTCGGCTGGCTGAGAAGCGGCGGGTGCAGGTTTCCTGATCCGAGTGATCCTCAAGAGGTAAAAACATGCGTGTGTGGATCGATGCCGACGCCTGCCCCCGGGCGGCCAAGGATCTGGTGGTGAAGTTCGCCCTCAAGCGCCAGTTCGAAGTGGTGTTGGTAGCCGGGCAGCCGCAGATCAAACCGGGTTTGGCCCTGGTGAAGCTGATCGTGGTGCCAACCGGTCCGGATGCCGCCGACGACTACCTGGTGGAACATGCGGTGCCGGGTGAGCTGGTGATCTGCAGCGATGTGCCGCTGGCCGACCGTCTGGTGAAAAAGGGCGTTGCGGCGCTGGATCCACGGGGCAAGGAGTTCGATGCGCAGAACATGGGCGATCGGTTGGCGGTGCGTAACTTGTTCACCGATCTACGTGAGCAGGGGCAGATGAGCGGCGGGCCAGCGCCGTTTGGCGAACGTGAGAAGCAGGCGTTTGCCAATGCGCTGGACCGGATCCTCACGCGTCTCACACGCAAAGCCTGAGCCTTGCCCAGATCAAATGTGGGACAGTGTCAGGCGTCGTTTTCGTGGGTCAGTTCGAGGACGCGGTCGACCAGTTTGTTGATGCCCGAAGCCGCTTCACTGATGCTCTGCGCCAGCATATACGCCGGGGTGCTGACCAGTTTGCGTGCTTTGTCTTCAACGATGTCAGTTACCGCGCAGTCTGCGTGTGTAGCGCCCATCTTGTTCATGGCGGCGGCAGTATCGGCGTCGTTGCCGATGGTGCAGGTCACGCCCGGTCCATAGATCTTCGCCGCGAGCGCCGGCGAGATGCAGATCAGCCCGACCGGTTTGCCGGCCTCGGCAAAGGCTTCTGCCAGCGCCAGGACTTCCGGTTGCACGGTGCAGCCGGCGCCTTCGACGGCGAAGTTCGACAGGTTCTTGGCCGCCCCGAAACCACCCGGAACAATCAGCGCATCGAAGTCTTCGGCGTTGGCTTCGCGGATATCCTTGATGTTGCCTCGGACGATCCGCGCCGATTCCACCAGCACGTTGCGCGACTCGGGCATTTCTTCGCCGGTCAGGTGATTGATCACATGCAACTGCGCAATATTGGGTGCAAAGCACTGCACCTGAGCCCCCCGCTGGTCCAGACGCAGCAGGGTGATTACGCTTTCGTGGATCTCGGCGCCGTCGTACACGCCACAGCCGGATAGGATCACTGCAATTTTTTTGCTCATGGGTTTTTCTCCAGATTCATGGCGTTAAATGTCCACTAATTTGTCACTCGTTGCCATAGGGTTAATTCGCGGCTACACCTAGGATCTGTCCTCAAGATTCCGATCAGGACGCGTCATGGACTTCATTCTGTATGCGGTGCCGTTTTTCTTTGTGTTGATTGCCGTCGAACTGCTGGCTGACCGTTGGCGCGGGGTGAGCAATTATCGCGTGGCTGACGCGATCAACAGCATGAGCACCGGCGTGCTGTCGACCACCACCGGCCTGTTGACCAAAGGCGTCGGGCTGGTGACTTACGGGTTTGCCCTTGAGCACCTGGCGCTCTTCAAACTCTCGGCCGACAGCCTTTGGGTCTGGGTATTCGCCTTTGTCCTCTACGACTTCTGCTACTACTGGCTGCATCGGATGGGCCACGAACGCAACATCCTCTGGGCGGCGCATTCGGTGCATCACCAGAGCGAGGATTACAACCTTTCCACGGCGCTGCGCCAGACCAGTACCGGCTTCCTGTTGAGCTGGATTTTCTATCTGCCGATGGCCGTGCTCGGCGTGCCGCTGCTGGTGTTCATCAGCGTCGCCTCGCTGAACTTGCTGTACCAATTCTGGGTGCATACCAAACACATTCCCAAGCTCGGCTGGTTCGAGTGGTTCTTCGTCACGCCGTCCAATCATCGGGCTCACCATGCTCAGAACGCTCTCTACATGGATCGCAACTACGGCGGGGTGTTCATTATTTGGGACCGTCTATTCGGCTCGTTCCAGGAAGAGGACGACAACGAACCGGTGATTTTCGGCGTGACCACGCCGCTCGCAAGCTGGAATCCGTTGTGGGCGAACGTGCAGTTCTACGCGCAGCTGTGGGATGACGCGCGGCGTGCGCAAAGCAAATGGGACAAGCTGCGCATCTGGTTCATGCGCACTGGTTGGCGGCCGGCGGACGTGGCGGCCAGGTACCCGATGAACAAGCCAGACCTGAGTCAGTTCCGTAAATTCGAAGTGCCGCTGGACGGGCGTCAGCAGCTTTACGTCGTGTTGCAGTTCTGCGTCTACATCGCGCTGGGCAGCTACTTGATGAACCTGGAGCGCAGTTTGCCAACCGCCGCGCTGGTGCTCGGTTGGGGTGCCGTGGCGCTGGGTTTGTTTACATTGGGCGTGGCCCTGGAGAATCGCCCGTGGGCGCTGAAGCTGGAGCTGCTGCGCCTGGCGTCGAATGTGCCGCTGGTGTGGCTTGCGCCGGTCGTTGGACTGTGGCCTGCCAGCGCGGCAGGTTGGGTCGGCTTGCTGAGTTACAGCCTGCTCAGCGGAATCGGTCTCTACTGTTGCAGAAACCGTTTCACTCGCCTGGCGTCGTAGGTTCGTTGGTTTTGGCTTGTTCAGATTTCAAGGCCTGCTCGTCGGCGTAGATCTTCTTCGCCAGACGTGCATTCTTGAAGCGTCGGCGCAACCACAGGCAAAAGCCCAGGATCAGCAGGGCACCAAGCACCCAGAGCTCGTACTTCTTGACGCTGCCGAGCAGGCCTTCGAGCACCGCGCCGAAGTGATACGCGGCGGCAGCCAGTGCCGCGGCCCAGATCGCGGCACCAATCCCGTTGAGCAGCAGATAACGTCCCGGCGGATAGCCCGACAGGCCGATCGCCACCGGCATCACCGTGCGTAGGCCATAGACAAAGCGGAAGCTCAGTACCCAGATGTCCGGGTGCCTGCGGATGTGTTCCAGCGCCCGGTCGCCCATCAATTGCCAGCGCGGTTTGCGCGCCAGCAACTTGCGGCCGTGCTTGCGCCCCAGGAAATACCAGAGCTGATCACCGGCATAACTGCCGAGGAACGCCACGATCATGACCACTTTGAGGTCCATGTATCCGCGGAACGCGAGGAAGCCTGCGAGCACCAGAATGGTTTCGCCTTCGAAAAACGTGCCGAGAAAGAGGGCGAAGTAGCCGAATTCCTGAAGAAATTGTTGGAGCATTGTCTGGATGCTGGCGAAATGAACGCGCAGCCTAACCCTTCGGGAACATTCATGAAAGTGTCCAAATGTGTCTCGACGTGAACATTTCCTACAAGGACAATGGAATGCGGCTGCGTGTCACAGGGCTAAGCACAACTGTCATCTGTTCGTCATAATGCCCGCTTATAACTGTCACGCTCGCCCGCCAGCGCGGGCTCAGGAGTCTGCCGTGAGCTTTACCCCCGCCAACCGTTTGTTTCCTGCAACCCGCCTGCGTCGCAATCGCCGTGATGATTTTTCGCGTCGACTGGTCCGTGAAAACGTTCTGACCGTCGATGATCTGATCCTGCCGGTGTTCGTGCTGGACGGTGAAAACCGTCGCGAAGCGGTGGCGTCGATGCCAGGCGTCGAGCGCCTGACCATCGATCTGTTGCTTGAAGAAGCGGCCAAGTGGGTCGAGCTGGGGATTCCGGCCTTGGCGTTGTTCCCGGTGACGCCGCCGGAGCTCAAGTCCCTGGACGCCGCCGAAGCCTGGAACCCGAACGGCATTGCTCAGCGCGCCACCCGCGCATTGCGGGCGCAGTTTCCTGAACTGGGTGTGATCACTGACGTCGCCCTGGACCCGTTCACCACCCACGGGCAGGACGGTATCCTCGACGAAGAAGGCTACGTGCAGAACGACATCACCGTCGACGCACTGGTCAAGCAGGCGCTGTCCCACGCCGAAGCCGGCGCTCAGGTGGTGGCCCCGTCGGACATGATGGACGGTCGCATCCAGGCGATCCGCGAAGCGCTGGAACTGGCCGATCACGTCAACGTGCGGATCCTGGCCTACTCGGCGAAGTACGCCAGCGCCTATTACGGCCCGTTCCGCGATGCGGTCGGTTCGGCGCTGAACCTGGGCAAGGCCAACAAGGCCTCCTATCAGATGGACCCGGCCAACAGCAACGAAGCCCTGCACGAAGTGGCGGCAGACTTGTCAGAAGGCGCGGACATGGTCATGGTCAAGCCAGGCATGCCGTATCTGGACATCCTCTACCGGGTCAAAGAAGAATTTAAAGTGCCGACCTTTGTTTATCAGGTCAGCGGTGAATATGCCATGCACATGGCGGCGATCCAGAATGGCTGGTTGAGCGAAGGGGTTATCCTCGAATCCCTGACCGCTTTTAAACGTGCAGGCGCTGATGGCATCCTGACTTACTTTGCCGTCCGTGCCGCTCAATTGTTACGAGAGCAAAAATAGCCCTCCCAGGAACATTCGATGAATACCGAAGGACTCACTGAAGTTGCCGTAAAAGATGCTCAACCTGTGGTGGAGCAAATCGCCGAAACCCCGCCGGAACTGGAGCCTGCTCCACCCGCGGTGGTGGCCGAGACCGCAATAGCGGCGCCAGCGATTGCCATTCCCGGTCTGGATGACAGCAGCCTGTACATCCATCGCGAGCTCTCGCAACTGCAGTTCAACATCCGTGTGCTGGAGCAGGCGCTGGATGAGTCCTACCCGCTGCTGGAGCGGCTGAAGTTTCTGCTGATCTTCTCCAGCAACCTGGACGAGTTCTTTGAGATTCGTGTGGCCGGCCTGAAGAAGCAGATCACCTTCGCCCGTGAACAGGCCGGCGCCGATGGCCTGCAACCGCATCAGGCCCTGGCCCGCATCAGCGAACTGGTGCACGGTCACGTCGATCGCCAGTACGCGATCCTCAACGACATTCTGTTGCCGGAACTGGAAAAGCATCAGGTTCGCTTCATCCGCCGGCGTCACTGGACCACCAAGATCAAAACCTGGGTGCGCCGCTATTTCCGCGACGAGATCGCGCCGATCATTACCCCGATCGGCCTCGACCCGACGCACCCGTTCCCTTTGCTGGTGAACAAGAGCCTGAACTTCATCGTCGAGCTCGAAGGTATCGATGCCTTCGGCCGCGATTCCGGTTTGGCGATCATTCCGGCACCACGTCTGCTGCCGCGCGTCATCAAGTTGCCGGAAGAAGTGGGCGGCTCTGGCGACAACTACGTGTTCCTGTCGTCGATGATCCATGCGCACGCCGATGACCTGTTCCAGGGCATGAAGGTCAAGGGCTGCTACCAGTTCCGTCTGACCCGAAACGCCGACCTCGCCGTCGACACCGAAGATGTAGAAGACCTGGCCCGCGCCCTGCGCGGCGAGTTGTTCTCGCGTCGCTACGGTGACGCGGTGCGTCTGGAAGTCGCTGACACCTGCCCGAAACACCTGTCCGACTACTTGCTCAAGCAGTTCAACCTGCACGAGACCGAGTTGTATCAGGTCAACGGTCCGGTCAACCTGACCCGCCTGTTCAGCATCACCGGTCTGGACAGTCAGCGAGCGCTGCAATACACGCCGTTCACCCCACAGATCCCGAAACTGCTGCAAAACAGCGAGAACATCTTCAGCGTGATCAGCAAGCAGGACATCCTGTTGCTGCACCCGTTCGAGTCATTCACCCCGGTGGTCGACCTGCTGCGCCAGGCTGCCAAGGACCCGCATGTTTTGGCGGTCCGTCAGACCCTGTACCGCTCCGGCGCCAACTCGGAAATCGTCGATGCGCTGGTCGATGCGGCGCGTAACGGCAAGGAGGTCACTGCGGTGATCGAATTGCGCGCGCGGTTTGATGAAGAGTCCAACCTGCAACTGGCCAGCCGTCTGCAAGCGGCCGGTGCGGTGGTGATTTACGGCGTGGTCGGCTTCAAGACCCACGCCAAGATGATGCTGATCTTGCGTCGTGAGGCCGGCGAGATTGTCCGTTACGCTCACTTGGGGACCGGCAACTACCACGCGGCCAACGCCCGTCTGTACACCGACTACAGCCTGCTGACCTCGGATGACGCCTTGTGTGAAGACGTCGGCAAACTCTTCAGCCAGCTGATCGGCATGGGTAAAACCCTGCGCATGAAGAAGCTGCTGCACGCGCCGTTCACGCTGAAGAAGGGCATGCTCGACATGATTGCCCGGGAGACCCAGTTCGCCCTCGACGGCAAGCCGGCGCACATCATCGCCAAGTTCAACTCGCTGACCGATCCGAAGATCATCCGCGCGCTGTACAAGGCCAGTCAGTCCGGGGTGCGTATCGATCTGGTGGTGCGCGGCATGTGCTGCCTGCGTCCGGGCATCGCCGGGGTTTCGCACAACATCCACGTGCGCTCGATCATCGGGCGTTTCCTGGAGCACACCCGGGTCTTCTACTTCCTCAATGGCGGCGAAGAGCAGATGTTCCTGTCCAGCGCCGACTGGATGGAGCGCAACCTCGACAAGCGCGTCGAGACTTGCTTCCCGGTCGAGGGCAAGAAGCTGATCATGCGGGTCAAGAAAGAGCTGGAGCTGTATCTCACCGATAACACCCACAGCTGGAGCTTGCAGGCGGACGGCCGTTACATCCGCAACACGCCGACCGGCAACCAGAACCCGCGTAGCGCGCAGGCGACTTTGCTGGAGCGTTTGGGTAGCCCGATTCTGACCGTGCGTTAATACAAAACCTGTGGGAGCGGGCTTGCTCGCGAAAGGGGAGTGTCAGTCAATACTGATGTCGACTGACACACTGCATTCGCGAGCAAGCCCGCTCCCACATGGGGATTGTGTCGTTTGCTGAATCGCGGATACAAAAAAGGCCTTCCGAAGAAGGCCTTTTTCAATTTCAGCGAACGTTAAGCACAAAGCCCACCCGGGTCAGCCACTCCGCTTCCAGGCCGAAGTCGGCCTGAGTCAACTGGTTTTCGTCCAGCCAGTTTTCCGGGAACAACACATCCAGGCTGTCGCCATTGGCCTGTAGCACGACCTGGGGCATTTCCTGGGTGCCGCGGATGTGATGGAACAGAATCGCAAAGCGCAGCAGCACGCACAGGCGAATCAGCTTGATGCCTTCATCGCCGAAGTCGGCAAACTTGTCCCGGGGAATATTGCGGCGGTGCCCACGCACCAATAGCGCGAGCATTTGCTGGTCTTCGCGGGAGAACCCGGCCAGGTCCGAATGCTCGATCAGGTAGGCGCCGTGCTTGTGGTAGTGATAGTGAGCGATGTCCAGGCCCACTTCATGGACCTTCGCCGCCCAGCCGAGCAATTCACGCCATACCCCGTCATCCAGCTCCCAATCCTCAGCCACTTGATCGAAAGCATGCAACGCCTTGCGCTCAACGCGCACCGCTTGTTCCAGATCGACGTGATAACGCTCCATCAACGAGCTGAGGGTGCGCTCGCGGACGTCTTCGTGATGATGACGGCCCAGCAGGTCATAGAGCACGCCTTCGCGCAGGGCGCCTTCACAGTGGTCCATGCGTTGCAGCTCGAGCGCGTCGAAGATCGCTTCGAGAATCGCCAGGCCCGCCGGGAAGATCGCCCGGCGGTCGGGCTTGATGCCTTCGAAATCGATCTTGTCGGCATCGCCCAGTTTGAACAGCTTGCGCTTGAGCCAGGCCAGGCCTTCGGCATTGACCTCGCCAGTGCCATGCCCGCCGGCCTTCAGTGCCAGGCCAATGGCGCGGATGGTGCCCGAGGAGCCGATGGCTTCATCCCAGGTCAGGCGGTGCAGGGCGTGTTCGATGCTCATGATCTCCAGCCGCGCCGCCGTGTACGCCTGGGCGTAGCGGGCCGGGGTGATCTTGCCGTCCTTGAAATAGCGCTGGGTGTAGCTGACGCAGCCCATTTGCAGGCTTTCGCGCAGCAGCGGTTCGAAGCGCTGGCCGATGATGAATTCGGTACTGCCGCCGCCGATGTCGGCCACCAGGCGTTTGCCCGGGGTGTCGGCGAGGGTGTGGGAAACGCCGAGGTAAATCAGGCGTGCTTCTTCACGACCGGAGATGACTTCCACCGGGTGGCCAAGGATTTCTTCAGCGCGGCGGATAAATTCGCCACGGTTGCGGGCTTCACGCAGGGCGTTGGTGCCGACGATCCGCACGGCGCCGGGTGGCATACCGTTGATCAGTTGGGCAAAACGCTTCAGGCAATCGAGCCCGCGTTGCATGGATTCTTCACTGAGCTGGCGCTCATCGTCGATGCCTGCGGCCAGCTGAACCTTCTCCCCGAGACGCTCGAGAATACGGATTTCGCCGTTCTGGGCCTTGGCCACGACCATGTGAAAGCTGTTGGAGCCCAGGTCGATTGCGGCGATCAGGGACAGATTCTTGGCTTGGGATTGCGGCATGGTCAGGGGGTCTCGGTCGATAACCTCGACATCGTGCCACGATCAAACGCTGCCGCCAACGCGTAGGAGCTGCCGAAGGCTGCGATCTTTTACCGCGGGAATATTTGCGGTGTTGCTGATGGCCCCTTCGCGAGCAAGCCCGCTCCCATATTCAACCGAGTACCTCAGTACGAACGCGGTCAACTGTGGGAGCGGGCTTGCTCGCGAAAGCTGCCTCGCAGGCGCCGAAGATCGATCAGCCCGCCGCCTCAACCGTCCCGATAAAATTCGCCAGCTCCGCCGTCTGCGGATTCGCGAACAGAATCTTCGGATCCCCGACCTCATGCACCTTGCCCTGATGCATGAACACCAACTTATCCCCAACCTCCCGGGCAAAACGCATCTCATGGGTGACCATAATCAACGTCATCCCTTCCTTGGCCAGTTGCCGGACCACGCTCAGCACTTCATTGACCAATTCCGGGTCCAGCGCCGAGGTAATCTCATCGCACAGCAAGACCTTCGGCGACATCGCCAGCGCCCGGGCAATCGCCACCCGCTGTTGCTGCCCGCCAGACAACCGATCCGGGAAGGCATCGAATTTTTCCCCCAGCCCGACCCGCTCCAACATCTCCCGCGCCAGTTCGGCCGCTTTGGCTTTCGGCACTTTCTGCACCACTTGCGGTGCGAGCATCACGTTCTCGCCGACCGTCAGGTGCGGGAACAGGTTGAACTGCTGAAACACCATCCCGACTTTCTGTCGCAAGCTGCGCAGATCGGCACGAGCGGCGTCGAGGTAGTCGCCGTCGACTTCAATCACGCCGTCGTTGATCGATTCCAGGCCATTGAGCGTGCGCAGCAATGTGGATTTTCCCGAACCGCTGCGGCCGATGATCGCCACCACCTGGCCTTCCTCGACGCTCAGGTCGATGCCTTTGAGTACATGGTGATCGCCGTAATATTTATGCAAAGCGGAAATTCTAAGCAGAGGCATGCAGTCTCCTTTCCAGGTAGCGCGCACTGAGGGACAAGGGGTAACAGAGCAGGAAATAGCCGAGGGCCACGAGGCCGTAGACCATGAACGGTTCGAAGGTCGCGTTGGCGAGCATGCCGCCGGTCTTGGTCAGTTCGGTGAAGCCGATGATCGAGGTGACGGCGGTGCCTTTGACCACTTGCACGGAAAAGCCAACGGTCGGCGCCACGGCGATCCGCAACGCTTGCGGCAGGATCACGTAGCGCAGTTGCTCCAGCGGGCTCAGTGCCAGGCCCGACGAGGCTTCCCACTGACCATTGGGGATCGATTCGACGCAACCACGCCAGATCTCCGCCAGGTAGGCGCTGGTGAACAGCGTCAGGGCTATCGCCGCCGCCATCCACGGCGAAATCTCCACCCCGGCCAACGCCACGCCGAAGAACACCAGAAACAGCTGCATCAACAGCGGCGTTCCCTGGAACAGCTCGATGTAGGTGCGAGCGAAGTTGCGCGGCAGGGATTTTTTCGAGATGCGCATGACCATGATCAGCAAGCCGATCAGTCCGCCACCGATAAACGCCACCAGAGACAGCGCCAAGGTCCATTGCAGGCCGGTGAGCAGGTTGCGTACGACGTCCCAGAATGTGAAATCGCTCATTGGCTGCTCCGGGCTATATAGCGGCGACCAATCCAGTTCAGCAATTGGCGGATCATTAGCGCCATGCACAGGTAGACCAGCGTGGTCAGCGCATAGGTTTCAAAGGCGCGGAAGTTGCGCGACTGAATGAAGTTGGCGGCGAAGCTCAGCTCTTCGGTGGCGATCTGCGAGCAGACCGCCGAACCCAGCATCACGATGATGATCTGGCTGCTCAATGCCGGCCAAACCTTGCCCAGCGCCGGCAGCAGCACTACGTGGCGAAAGGCTTCGAAACGGGTCATCGCCAACGCGGCGGCGGCTTCCAGCTGTCCTCGGGGGATCGCTTGAATGCCGGCGCGGATGATCTCGGTGGAATAGGCGCCGAGGTTGATCACCATCGCCAGCACCGCCGCCTGCCATTCCGAAATCTGCACACCCAGTGACGGCAGGCCGAAGAAGATGAAAAACAACTGCACCAGAAACGGCGTGTTGCGGATCAACTCGACGTAGACCCCAAAAATGCCGGCGAACGGGCGGATGTTCCACGCCCGCACCAGCGCCCCGACGATGCCCAGACTCACCCCGAGCACCGCGCCGATGGCCGTCAGTTCAAGGGTGAACAGCGCACCGCGCAGCAGCAGGTCGGTGTTTTGCACCACCGGAATGAAATCGAACTGATAAGCCATGTTTAGGCTCCTTGTTTAAACGGCGTCGCACGACAGTCAGAGATCGGCCGGTAGCGGCTCTTTGAGCCAGGTCCTGGAGTTCTTCTCCAGCGCGCCGTCGGTCTTGGCGGTGGCGAGGATCTGGTTGACCTTGTCCAGCAGCGCCGGCTCGTTTTTGTTCACGCCGACATAGACCGGCGAATCCTTGAGCTTCACTTTCAGCGCCGGAATGCGTTTCGGGTTGCGCTCGCTGATGGTCACCATCACCACGTTGCCGCTGGCGATCAGATCGACTTGCCCGGCGAGGTAAGCGGCGATGGTCGAGTTGTTGTCTTCGAAGCGCTTGATGTTCACGCCTTCGGGCGCGACTTTGGTCAACTCGATGTCTTCGATGGCACCACGGGTGACGCTGATGGTTTTGCCCTTGAGGTCGTCCAGGCTTTTGATGCTGGCGTCTGGCGGACCGAAAACGGCAAGGTAGAACGGCGCGTAGGCACGGGAGAAATCGATGACCTTCTCGCGCTCGGGGTTCTTGCCGAGGCTGGAGATCACCAGATCGACCTTGCCGGTGGTCAGGAACGGAATGCGGTTGGTGCTGTTGACCGGCGTCAGCTCGAGTTTGACCTTGAGTTGGTCGGCCAGCAGTTTTGCCGTATCGATGTCCAGGCCGCGCGGTTTCATGTCCGGGCCGACCGAGCCGAAGGGCGGGAAGTCTTGAGGCACGGCAACCTTGAGGACGCCGCGCTTGACCACATCCTCCAGACCGTCGGCGTGGGCGGGCGCCTGGCTCAGCATCAGGCTGGCAAACAGGGCTGCGAGGAGGGCGCTGTAACGCTGGGTCATGGCAAATCTCCGAATCGGCGAGAAGTGAATTCTGCGGATCGACAGAGCACGGGCCATGCCAACATCGGGTTTTGGGGGCGCAAGGCCACGGTTTTGCTGGTGCTACTCGGTCTTACTGGTCTGAACAGTCGTGCGCGGTTTCGCACCCCGATAGCGCATCGCTGGAATTCGCCGAACCCCCATGGGGCACGACTTGCCGGGCGTCGCGAATAGCTTTACAACTAACCGCTCATTGGCCTGGTTCGTCTGAAAAACCATGAACTCGATCTCCCGCGCCGTACCTGAAGTGGCGCTGCTAGCCATCCGTAAACTCATCACCGAGCAAGGTTTCGGGCCGGGCGATGCTTTGCCCTCGCAACGGGATTTGGCGGTGCAATTGGGGGTCAGTCGGGCGTCGCTGCGCGAAGCGTTATCGTCATTGAGTGCGTTGGGGGTGATCAGTATCCAGCCTGGCAAAGGCGTGTTCGTGCAGTCACCGGTTGATTTGCTGCGAGGCGATGCGGGGCTGAGTTGGCCATTTGCGGCGCAAGCCTCGCCGCTGGACATCTTCCAGTTGCGCTATGCGCTGGAAGGCTTTGCGGCCGGTTTGGCGGCGGTGACCCTCAGTACTCACGAGCTCGATGCACTGGAAGATAACGTCGCCGCGATGCGCATCGAATTGAAGGCCGGCGACTTCGAGGCCGCGGCGCGACTGGATTTCGAGTTTCACCGGCGCATCCTGCTGGCGAGCGGCAATCAGGCGATGCTGAGCATTCTGACGGCCAGCGCCGACATTTTTCTAGAGAGCCAGAAACTACCGTTCATCCGGGCGGAACGGGCCATGGAAACCTGGCAGGAACACCGCAAAATCCTCCGCGCACTGGCCCGGCGGGCGTCCGGCGCAGCGCAGAAGGCCATGCACGAACATGTGCGTAACGCGGCACTGCGCACAGGAATTGCCTTCGTCGCTCCCGCCACCTCGTGACTTGGGCTATACCCAAACTCATGCGGCACCATAGCGAGACTCAATCATCTGCACCTTCCTGAACGAGGGAAGGGCGGCTATGATGGGCCACGTTTTTTTGCTTACAACCTGGAGACTTCCATGAGCAGCGATCTTATTAAACACGTCACCGACGCTAGCTTCGACGTCGACGTCCTCAAGGCCGAAGGCGCTGTACTGGTCGACTACTGGGCTGAATGGTGCGGCCCTTGCAAAATGATCGCTCCTGTTCTGGACGAAATTGCTGAAACCTACAAAGGCAAGCTGACCGTTGCCAAACTGAACATCGACGAAAACCAGGAAACTCCGGCCAAGCATGGCGTGCGTGGTATCCCGACTCTGATGCTGTTCAAGAACGGCAACGTTGAAGCCACCAAGGTCGGTGCGCTGTCGAAGTCGCAACTGGCTGCCTTCCTCGACGCCAACATCTAAGCGTCGTTGTAAAGCGTCATTTAAAAGGCCCCGCATATTGCGGGGCCTTTTCGTTATTCAGGGCTAGACGCTCCGAAACTCAGGTGGTACATTCGGCCCCGCACTGGTTTCTCCATTGCCCCCTGCTAGCCGTCGCCGACGCACTCCTTTTCGAATAAGTACGCGATCCTGTCGCCTTCTCTGCGGCGCGGCCTCATTAAGCCAAAAGCTTAATTTCCCCCCCCTCCATAAATGATTACGTCATTCCTATATGAATCTGACTGAACTCAAGCAAAAGCCGATTACCGAACTGCTCGAATTGGCCGAACAGATGGGCATAGAAAATATGGCCCGTTCGCGCAAGCAGGACGTGATTTTCTCCCTGCTCAAAAAGCACGCTAAAAGCGGCGAGGAAATCTCCGGTGATGGCGTGCTGGAGATTCTCCAGGACGGCTTCGGCTTCCTTCGCTCCGCTGACGCTTCCTATCTCGCCGGCCCAGACGATATCTACGTCTCGCCGAGTCAGATCCGTCGCTTCAACTTGCGCACCGGTGACACCATCGTTGGCAAGATCCGTCCTCCAAAGGAAGGCGAGCGTTATTTCGCGCTGCTCAAGGTCGACACGATCAACTACGATCGTCCCGAGAACGCGAAAAACAAGATTCTCTTCGAGAACCTGACCCCGCTGTTCCCGACCGTGCGCATGAAGATGGAAGCCGGCAACGGCTCCACCGAAGACTTGACCGGTCGTGTCATCGACCTGTGCGCCCCGATCGGCAAAGGCCAGCGCGGTCTGATCGTTGCACCGCCGAAAGCCGGTAAAACGATCATGCTGCAGAACATCGCCGCGAACATCGCTCGTAATAACCCTGAAGTTCATCTGATCGTTTTGCTGATCGACGAACGTCCGGAAGAAGTAACCGAAATGCAGCGCACCGTGCGCGGCGAAGTGGTTGCCTCGACGTTCGATGAGCCGCCAACCCGCCACGTGCAGGTTGCCGAAATGGTGATCGAGAAGGCCAAGCGCCTGGTCGAACACAAGAAGGACGTGGTGATCCTGCTCGACTCCATCACCCGTCTGGCTCGCGCCTACAACACCGTGATCCCGAGCTCCGGCAAAGTACTCACCGGTGGTGTCGATGCCCACGCCCTGGAGAAACCGAAACGTTTCTTCGGCGCCGCGCGGAACATCGAAGAAGGCGGTTCGCTGACCATCATCGCCACCGCGCTGGTTGAAACCGGCTCGAAGATGGACGAAGTGATCTACGAAGAATTCAAAGGCACGGGCAACATGGAACTGCCGCTGGATCGTCGTATCGCCGAAAAACGCGTCTTCCCGGCCATCAACATCAACCGTTCCGGCACCCGCCGCGAAGAGTTGCTGACTGCCGACGACGAGTTGCAACGCATGTGGATCCTTCGCAAGCTGCTGCACCCGATGGACGAAATCGCTGCCATCGAGTTCCTGGTCGACAAGCTGAAAACGACCAAGACCAACGATGAGTTCTTCCTGTCGATGAAACGCAAGTAAGTCGATAGATCAGCAGAAGCCGGGGAAACCCGGCTTTTTGCTATCTGATTTTTGATGAACCGGCAGTTCGTGGTTCTGAATAGAGGGGTTCGGCGCTAAACTGCCACCCCCGAACGGCACGGCCAACACGAGGCTCACGCATGCAGTATCGCGACTTGCGCGACTTTATCAGCGGCCTGGAAAAGCGCGGCGAACTCAAGCGCATCCAGGTTCCGGTGTCCCCAGTGCTCGAAATGACCGAGGTCTGCGACCGCACCCTGCGGGCAAAAGGCCCGGCCCTGCTTTTCGAAAAGCCCACGGGTTATGACATCCCGGTGCTCGGCAACCTGTTCGGCACCCCTGAGCGCGTGGCGCTGGGCATGGGCGCAGAAGCGGTCAGCGAATTGCGCGAAATCGGCAAGTTGCTGGCGTTTCTCAAGGAACCCGAGCCGCCGAAAGGCCTGAAAGATGCCTGGTCCAAGCTGCCGATCTTCCGCAAGATCATCGCCATGGCACCGAAGGTGGTCAAAGACGCGGTCTGCCAGGAAGTGGTCATCGAAGGCGACGACGTCGACCTCGCGATGCTGCCGGTGCAGACCTGCTGGCCGGGCGACGTCGGCCCGCTGATCACCTGGGGCCTGACCGTTACCAAAGGTCCGAACAAGGATCGCCAGAACCTCGGTATCTACCGTCAGCAAGTGATTGGTCGCAACAAGGTCATCATGCGCTGGCTCAGTCACCGTGGCGGCGCACTGGATTACCGCGAGTGGTGCGAGAAGCATCCTGGCCAGCCGTTCCCGGTGTCCGTGGCGCTGGGGGCTGACCCGGCGACCATTCTCGGCGCGGTGACTCCTGTGCCGGACAGCCTTTCCGAATATGCTTTCGCGGGGCTGCTGCGCGGCAATCGTACCGAGCTGGTGAAATGCCGTGGCAACGATCTGCAAGTGCCGGCGACCGCCGAGATCATCCTTGAAGGCGTGATCCATCCGGGCGAAATGGCCGATGAAGGCCCGTACGGCGACCACACTGGTTACTACAACGAAGTCGACAGCTTCCCGGTGTTCACCGTCGAGCGCATCACCCACCGCATCAAACCGATTTATCACAGCACCTACACCGGCCGTCCACCGGATGAGCCGGCGATTCTCGGCGTGGCGCTGAACGAAGTGTTCGTGCCAATCCTGCAGAAGCAGTTCCCCGAGATCACCGACTTCTACCTGCCGCCCGAAGGCTGCTCGTACCGCATGGCCATCGTGACCATGAAAAAGTCGTATCCCGGCCATGCCAAGCGGGTAATGCTCGGTGTCTGGTCGTTTTTGCGACAGTTTATGTACACCAAGTTCGTTATCGTCACTGACGACGACATCAACGCACGCGACTGGAACGACGTGATCTGGGCCATCACCACGCGCATGGACCCCAAGCGCGACACAGTGATGATCGACAACACGCCGATCGATTACCTGGACTTCGCCTCGCCGGTTTCCGGCCTGGGTTCGAAGATGGGGCTCGATGCCACGCATAAATGGCCGGGCGAAACCACTCGCGAGTGGGGCCGGGTGATCGTCAAGGACGAAGCCGTTACCCAGCGGATCGATGCCATCTGGAATCAGTTAGGAATAGATTGATGCGTGTAACCTTGCAGCCCTCCGGAGCAGTGCTACAGATTCTGCCCGGCGAGCGGATTCTCGATGGCGCGCGGCGTCTGGGCTATGAATGCCCGCAAAGCTGTCGAAACGGCAATTGCCACGTGTGCGCCGCACTGCTGGTGGAAGGGCGGGTCGAACAGGACGGCGCTGTGCGTGACCATGGCGAGTTCTACACTTGCATAGCAGAGCCGCTGGAAGACTGCATCGTGCTGTGGGATGGCGTGCTCGCGCAGGGAGAATTGCCGGTGCGCAGCTTGTCGTGTCAGGTCATAGAATGCAGGGACGTCGGCGGCGATACCTGGCGTGTGCGTCTGCGAGCACCGGCCGGCAAGCCACCGCGTTATCACGCCGGTCAGTACTTGATGATCGAGCGCGAGAGCGGCGAGAAATCCGCGTTCTCCCTGGCCTCGGCACCGCATGGCGGGCGTGATCTGGAAATCCATGTGCTGGCGCGCGAAAGCAGTGCGCTGAGCCTGATCGACCAGTTGCAACGCAACCCGATGGTACGAATCGAAATGCCGTTCGGCGACACCCATCTGGCGGAACTGCCGGACGGTCCGCTGGTGCTGATCGCTGCGGGCACAGGCATGGGCCAGATCCATAGCCTGATCGAACATTGCCGCGCCACGGGCTTCAAACATCCGGTGCATCTGTATTGGGGCGTGCGTCGTCCTGAAGATTTTTATGCCATCGAACATTGGGATGAATGGCTGAAACTGCCCAATCTATTCCTGCATAAAGTCGTCAGCGATCAATGCGGCTGGCAGGGGCGCTGCGGGATGCTGCATGAGGCGGTGTGTGAGGACTTCCTGGATCTGAAATCCTTGCATGTCTACGCCAGCGGCTCTCCGGCCATGGTCTACGGCACGCTGGATGCTTTGGTCGAAGCCGGGATGGACGCTCATCAAATGCGCGCCGATGTATTTGCTTACGCCCCGCGATCGTAGGTGGGCGAACCGTTCTAGAAGCGCACCCCGGTCGTCACCATGACGGCATTGAAGCCGAGCAACACCAGCTCGGCTGCCAACGGTCCGTAGTGTGCACCTATTGAAGGAATGATCACCGGCGCGACGCCGAAGTGATTCAGGGGGATCTTGTCCTTAGACTTGCCGCTGTAACCTTGTAGCAAGCCACCACTCAGTTTGAAGTACACGGGATAGTCGGAGCTCTCGTAGCGTTTGCCCGCATACGCATAATTTGAACGCTGGCTGAACGAGTTGCGAAAAGTTGCGCCACCAAACAACCAACCGGACGCTTGCTCACGCTCAAGGCCGATGAGGTCCTGATTGTTATTGTGGTCGGGGTCGTCAGAGTAGTGTTTGGTATAGACGCTGGCCTGCAAATACCAAGAGCCCTTGTCTTTCTCGGAAGTATCTTCTGCCCGCGACTGCTGCGCCATGAGCACCAGAAGTAGTCCGTACATCCATGGTTTTTTCATTGTTCAGGCCTGTAAGGCAGTTTGGCTTGCGCCTGTGGGTGGCCGTTATACGCCATACATACTGCAACGGACAGGCGGGAAAACTGAAGGATGTGTAGGAAGTTTCTCCTAAGTGGGCTTTATCCTAGACGCGCTAATGCTTATGTATATTTCATTCCGGTATTTAAGAATTTTTCTAAATGATATTAGGGTATATGGGCAAGCCTTCAGCTTTGGCATTTGAATGCTTATGGCTGCTCCGGAAGGTCGACCGTCTCTTAGCACTTTTCGTTTTAGTATTACTGCTATATGTTCTATAACGTGAATGTTGCTTATATTTTGTAATGATTGCAGGGCCGAAATTTCATCGCCATGAGTGCCATTGAATCTGCTTTTTTGAATCTGGCTTACCCTCCGCGGCTCGATCTGGGGCCGCAACTCACGCACGAACAATTGCTCAGCTCAATGCAGTCCACGATGGCACGCCACAAGGGCGGGCCGGTGTGGCTGTTCGCTTACGGTTCGCTGATCTGGCGTCCCGAATGCGCAGCGGTGGAGCGAGTGCGTGGTCGTGTGCATGGCTACCATCGCGGTTTGTATTTATGGTCCCACGAACATCGCGGCACACCCGAAGTGCCTGGGCTGGTGTTCGGCCTGGATCGCGGTGGTTCTTGCAGCGGCTTCGCCTATCGCTTGCCTGAAGAACAACTTGAAGCGTCTCTTTACGCACTTTGGCAGCGCGAAATGCCATTCCCGTCCTATCGCCCACACTGGCTCAACTGCCGTCTTGAAGACGGAAGTCAGGTTCAGGCGTTGGGGTTTGTATTGGAGCGGCATCTGCCCAGCTATGCGGGCAACTTGCCGGATCACGTGCTGAGCCACGTGTTCGAAAACGCTTGTGGGCGTTACGGCACGACTCGCGATTATGTCGAGCAGACCGCCCACGCCCTGCGTAGCCACGCCATGCCAGACCGGAATCTGGAGGCGCGGCTCAAGCGCTGCAAATCAAAGGCCGATCAGGCGATTGCTTCGCGGCTCTGACTGGCGACTTGTTTGTGCCACAGCGTCGGCGCAAGGAAGGCCATCGCCAGTAAGCATGCGCCGATCAGCAGCACGAAACCGCCATCCCAGCCGAAGTGGTCCACGGTGTAGCCCATCGCTGCACTGGCCGCGACCGAACCACCCAGATAACCGAACAGACCCGTGAAGCCCGCTGCCGTACCGGCGGCTTTCTTCGGTGCCAATTCCAGCGCTTGCAAGCCGATCAGCATCACCGGGCCGTAAATCAGGAAGCCGATCGAGACGAGCGCGATCATGTCGACTGTCGGGTTGCCCGCCGGGTTGAGCCAGTACACCAGGGTCGCAACAGTCACCAATGCCATGAACACCATGCCGGTCAGGCCACGGTTGCCACGGAAGATCTTGTCCGACATCCAGCCACATAGCAGCGTGCCCGGAATACCTGCCCATTCGTAGAAGAAGTAGGCCCACGAGGTTTTATCTACGGTGAATCCCTTGGCTTCCTTGAGGTAGGTCGGTGCCCAGTCCAGCACGCCGTAACGCAACAGGTAGACGAAGACGTTGGCCAGGGCGATGTACCAGAGCATTTTGTTGCGTAGCACGTATTTGACGAAGATTTCCTTGGCGCTGAATTCTTCTTCGTGGCTAGCGTCGTAGCCTTCCGGGTAGTCGTTCTTGTACTTCTCGATGGGCGGCAGGCCCACCGATTGCGGAGTGTCGCGCATGGTGACGAAGGCAAACACCGCCACCGCCATAGCGACCGCCGCCGGCACATAAAACGCTGCGTGCCAGTCATTGAACAGGCCCATGCCGAGCAGGAACAGCGGGCCGATCAGGCCGCCACCGACGTTATGCGCCACGTTCCACAAGGACACTACGCCGCCGCGTTCCTTCTGCGACCACCAGTGCACCATCGTCCGCCCACTCGGCGGCCAGCCCATGCCCTGAGCCCAGCCATTGATAAAGAGCAGGATGAACATGATGGTCACGCTGGACGTCGCCCAGGGCGCGAAGCCGAAAATGAACATCACACCGGCCGATACCAACAGGCCGAAGGGCAGGAAGAAACGCGGATTGGAACGGTCGGACACGATGCCCATCAGGAACTTGGACAAGCCGTAGGCAATGGCGATGGCCGACAGCGCCAGGCCCAGCTCACCGCGGGTATAGCCCTCTTCGATCAGATAGGGCATGGCCAGGGAGAAGTTTTTGCGCAGCAGGTAATAGCCGGCGTAGCCGATAAAAATACCGGCGAAGATCTGCCAGCGAAGGCGTCGGTAGGTGTTGTCTATTTTTTCTTCAGGCAATGGAGCCTGATGTGCGGCAGGACGAAAGAAAGCAAACATTCAAAAGCTCCAGATTTCTTGTTTTGACTGCGGATGCGAATGTTACAGTTTCGTTACCGAAAATAGCACTGGTTCACATCGCTCAAATAGTGGAAATGCTGGAGATTGCATGTTCTTTTATGAACATGTCGCTCAGGTATAAATGTAGGGCGTTGTGGGAAACGTTACTTGCAGGTCTTCATGCCGCCTTTCGGTCCAGCGTAGGGCGAGGCTTTGGGAAATGTCCTTCACTTGAATGGGAAGTAAGCGGCCTGACAACTTCATTTTGAAGTCCAGACCGCTTCATTGGGCTCAGCGAACCTGAACCACCACTTTCCCGACCGCTTTGCGCTGGCCAAGATCATTGATCGCCTGCGCCGCATTGCTCAGTGGATACACCTGCGACACCAACGGCTTCAACTTGCCCTCGGCAAACCAGCCAAACAATTGCTGGAAGTTCGCCGCGTTGTCTTGAGGCTGGCGCTGGGCGAATGAGCCCCAGAACACACCCACCACCGCTGCACCTTTGAGTAGCGCAAGATTGACCGGCAACTCAGGGATGCGACCGCTGGCAAAGCCCACCACCAGCAGACGGCCGTTCCACGCGATGGCGCGGATGGCCTGGTCGAACAGGTCGCCGCCCACCGGGTCGTAGATCACGTCGGCGCCCTGGCCATCGGTCAGGCGCTTGATTTCGTCCTTGAGACTGGTTTCGCTGTAGTTGATAAGCTCATCGGCGCCGGCAGCTTTGGCCACCGCGAGTTTTTCGGCGCTGCTGGCGGCGGCGATCACGCGGGCGCCCATGGCTTTGCCGATTTCCACGGCGGCCAGACCGACACCGCCGGAAGCACCGAGCACGAGCAAGGTTTCGCCCGGTTGCAGGTTGCCCCGTTGCTTGAGCGCGTGCATCGAAGTGCCGTAAGTCATGCTGAACGCGGCGGCGGTGTTGAAGTCCATCGATGGCGGGATGGGCAGCACGTTGTAGCCCGGCACCGCGACCTGTTCGGCGAAACTGCCCCAGCCGGTCAGCGCCATGACCCGATCGCCGACCTTGAGGTGGCTGACCTTTTCGCCTACTTCGCTGACCACGCCAGCCGCTTCGCCGCCCGGGGAAAACGGGAAGGGCGGTTTGAACTGATATTTGCCCTCGATGATCAGCGTGTCCGGGAAATTCACCCCGGCGGCGTGCACGTCCAGCAGGATTTCATTCTTCTTCGCGACAGGACTGGCGACGTCTTCCAGCACCAGCGATTCGGCAGGGCCGAAGGCTTTGCACAGCACGGCTTTCATCAGGGCTATTCCTTTGGGAGTGATGGCCGATAAGTGTAGGTGTGTGAGTCGATGGGTCAACGAGCATGCCCGGCCCTGATAGTCAGCCATAAGCTTGTGCTTGAGCGGCGGGTCGTTATGCTAGGCCGCAAACCGGATAAGGAGCGAATTGTGAAAGCGTGGATCATGTTGTTGCTGGCCCTGTCTCTGCCTGTGGCAGCGATGGCCGAAGAAGCCAAAGAAGGTGCAGCTCCGAAGGTCAATTACATCACCCTGAGCCCGCCGTTCGTGGGCAACTACGGGCTGGACGGGACGCCGAAGCTCAAGGTCTACAAGGCCGATGTGGCATTGCGAGTGACCGGTGATGAGGCGACCAAACTGGTGAAAGCCAATGAGCCGTTGATTCGTAATCAACTGGTGGCGTTGTTTGCCCAGCAGACCACTGAAGCGATGAACAACGTCGAGGCCAAGGAAAAGCTGCGGCAGGAAGCCCTTAAGCAGACCCAGCAAATCATGAGCGACGAAACCGGCAACCCGGTGGTTGAGGATCTGTTGTTCAACAACCTGATCATTCAATAAGTCCCTCGCTGTCCGGGCGGGCCTCTTCGCGAGCAAGCCCGCTCCCACAATTGAACTCCGGTGGCTGCAAGTTTTGCATCCGACGCAGAACCAATGTGGGAGCGGGCTTGCTCGCGAAAGCTTTCATGCAGTCACTGCATGGCTTAAGCCCGTAATGCAATCACCGCCGCCCATTGCTCAGCGGTCACCGGCATCACCGACAGTCGCGAGCCTTTCTGCACCAGCGGCATCTCGGCCAGCGCCGCCTGCTGTTTCAGGTAATCAAGCTTAAGCACGTTGGGAAACGTCTCGACATGCGCGACATCAATCGCGCTCCAGGCGTTTTTCTCTGCCGTGGCCTTCGGATCGTAGTAATGACTCTCTGGCTCCAGCGCCGTCGGGTCGGGATACGCGGCTTCGACGATCTTTCCGATCCCGGCGATCCCCGGTTCGGGGCAGCTGGAGTGATAGAAGAAAAATTCGTCGCCCACGGCCATGGCCCGCAGAAAATTACGTGCCTGGTAGTTGCGAACCCCGTCCCAGCGCGCTTTCCCAAGCGTCTCCAGGCCCTTGATCGAGAACTCGTCGGGCTCGGATTTCATTAGCCAATAAGCCATGGTTTTTGCTCCTTGCGAAGTGGGTGGGCAAGTTGTCGGGGAATTTTATGACAAACCGACGGTCGGTTGACGCCAGCGTTTGCGTGTCGGTTCACGTTGTCGCAAAATGCCGGCCTTCTAAGCTTGACGCTGCTGCACGGCCTACACCTACAACGGAAACCGCTGCTGTCATCGTGATGATGTGCCTTTGGGGGGCAATCGATGAAACGCAAACCGGATTTACTATGGATTTTGGTTATTTTGTTCGGCCTCGGCGTCGTGACCACTGGCTATGCCCAAAGCCTGTGGAGCAACACGACTGACGCTCCGATCGAAATCGCGCAGCAACAAAAGCCGTCGGCCTTCAAACGCTGAAACTGTATTCGGACGCCGCTGATTCCAGTGGCGTCTAGCCGGCGAAATACCACGCCTTGTCTGTCACCGTCCCCTGTAACGGCACATCCCAGCTCGCTTGAGCCAATCGTTCGACCTTCTGACATTCATGGGCCAGCCCCAATAGCGTCGGCTTGCGCCAGTTTTTACGTCGTGCCAGGTACGCCAGGCTTCGATCATAGAAACCACCGCCCATGCCCAGGCGTCCGCCGACATCGTCAAATCCCACCAATGGCAACAGCACCAGATCGAGCGCCCAGACTTTGCGTTGCCGGGCGAGGTTGTGCCGGGGTTCGAGAATACGAAAGCGGTTGGGTTTCAGTTTTTCGCCGGGGCGAATTCGCTGGAACACCATTTTGGTTCGTGGCCAGGCGCTGAGCACCGGCAGATAAGTCGCCTTGCCCCGACGTTGAGCGGCACGCAGCAAAACACGCGGATCGATTTCACCGTCAGTGGGCAGGTACAGAGAGATATGTTTTGCGCGGCGAAACAGCGGCTGCTGGGCCAATTGCTTGTACAGCCCGCGAGCGGCCTGGCGTTGCTGACTGGGTGTCAATGCGCGGCGGGCCTTGCGCAGCATGCGTCGAAGTTGCGGGCGGGGCAGCAGCGCAGGTTCGGTCATGGATTCGGGCTTCGGCAGTGCGGGTACTTAAAGCGTACCCGTAAAAAAGCCGATGCCGGTATTTAAACCGGCATCGGACTGGAATCAGGCTCCCCGGATGTACCGCTGTCGACTTAGCCCTTGAACCCGAAAGTTCAAGGTGGAAGATGCAGTAGGCTTTAAGGCTTTCCGTCTAGCGGACATGCACACCAGCCCAACGTGCAACCTCCAGGGTATAGCAAATCGGCTCAGGGACATCGCCAACTGGCAAGCACCCCAGGGAGTGATGCGAGTATACCCCAAGCGGTTTCGCGTTTCAGCCCTTGGTGACGTCCGGATCGGTGGCGAGCACCAGATCGACGCGATCCAGCAGGTCGCGAACCTGCTCGCGGGTCGAGCCGCTGACCTGCACATCCGGGCGTTCTTCCTTGTGCAGAAGGTCGTGCGTGATGTTCAGGGCGGCCATCACGGCGATGCGATCGGCGCCGATGACTTTGCCGCTGCTGCGGATTTCGCGCATTTTGCCGTCCAGGTAACGGGCGGCGCTCACCAGATTGCTGCGCTCTTCCTGGGGGCAGATGATCGAATATTCTTTATCGAGGATCTGCACGGTAACGCTATTGCTTGAACTCATGAGTCTTGCTCCAGGGCCTTGAGGCGCGAAATCATTGATTCGACCTTACGCCGGGCGATTTCGTTCTTTTCAATGAGGTGAGCGCGTTCCTCGCGCCAGGTCTTTTCCTGAGCTAATAGGAGTCCGTTTTGACTCTTTAGTTGCTCGACGCGGGTAATTAGCAGTTCGAGTCTGGCCATTAGCGCTTGCAGGTCGGTGTCTTCCATTGGGTCCACTGAAATTGTGTCAGATGGGTGATAGCTGGCGGACAGCCTTTAATAGTCTTGGCGAGTCTGTCGATGTAGGATACAAGGCCTTCATTCTAGACATAGCGCCGTCTGGCGCCTAGCTGCCCATGCCCATTCAGAATTCCCCGTACCAAGCCTTCGCCAAACTGCTGACTTCCAGCGGTCATAACGTCTCGCCTGCCGAACTGCATGGCCTGTTGCTCGGCCGCAGTTGCGCCGGTGCCGGTTTCGATGCCGAAGGCTGGCTGATTGATGCCGCCGAGCTGCTCGAAAGTGAGCCGCAGGATAATGTCCGCAACGCCTTGATCGGCTTGCAGGAGATGGTCAAGGGCGAGCTCACCGGCGACGACGTGACCGTCGTTCTTTTGCTGCCGACCGATGACGAACCACTGGCCGACCGCGCCGCCGCACTGGGCCAATGGTGCCAGGGTTTCCTCAGCGGTTTCGGCCTGAACTGCCGTGACAGCAGCATGCTGAGCACCGAGGCCACCGAAGTACTTCAGGATCTGGCGGCTATTTCACAGGTGCAAGACGCTCTGGAAGAGTCCGACGACGGCGAAAGCGATTACATGGAAGTGATGGAGTACCTGCGCGTCGCGCCGCTGCTGCTGTTCACTGAAAACAAAAAGCCGGACGCGCCCGCTGCCGCCAAACCGTCGTTGCATTAATCGCGTGCCAGGGAAAGCCATCTGCCCATGATTCATATCCCGAAATCGGAATACAGCCGTCGCCGCAAGGCCCTGATGGCGCAGATGGAACCCAACAGCATCGCCATCCTGCCCGCCGCCGCCGTTGCGATCCGCAACCGCGACGTCGAGCACGTCTACCGTCAAGACAGCGACTTCCAGTACCTCAGCGGTTTTCCCGAGCCTTCGGCGGTCATCGTTTTGATGCCTGGGCGTTTACATGGCGAATACATACTGTTCTGCCGTGAACGCAATGCCGAACGGGAGTTGTGGGATGGCTTGCGCGCCGGGCAGGAAGGCGCGATTCGCGACTTTGGCGCCGACGACGCCTTCCCCATCACCGACATCGACGACATCCTGCCGGGCCTGATCGAAGGTCGCGACCGGGTGTATTCGGCCATGGGCAGCAACCCGGAATTCGACCGGCACCTGATGGACTGGATCAACGTGATCCGCTCTAAAGCGCACCTCGGCGCCCAGCCGCCGAACGAATTCGTTGCCCTGGATCATCTGCTTCACGACATGCGCCTGTATAAATCGGCGGCAGAAGTGAAAGTGATGCGCGAAGCCGCACGGATTTCCGCACAGGCGCATATCCGCGCGATGCAGGCCAGTCGTGTGGGGCTGCATGAGTTCAGCCTCGAAGCCGAACTCGACTACGAGTTCCGCAAGGGCGGGGCGAAAATGCCGGCTTACGGTTCGATCGTCGCCGCTGGGCGCAACAGCTGCATCCTGCATTACCAACAGAATGACGCGGTGCTCAAGGACGGCGATCTGGTATTGATCGATGCCGGGTGCGAAATCGACTGCTACGCCAGTGACATCACCCGCACCTGGCCGGTCAACGGCAAGTATTCAGCGGAACAGAAGGCGATCTACGAGTTGGTGCTGGCGTCGCAAGAAGCGGCGTTTGCGGAAATCGCCCCGGACAAACACTGGAATCAAGCCCACGAAGCCACAGTCCGGGTGATTACTGCCGGGTTGGTGAAGTTGGGCTTGTTGCAGGGCGAGGTCGACGAGTTGATCGCCAGCGAAGCCTATAAAGCGTTTTACATGCACCGCGCCGGCCATTGGCTGGGCATGGATGTGCATGATGTCGGCGAATACAAGGTCGGCGGCGAATGGCGCGTGCTGGAAGTCGGCATGGCGCTGACCGTGGAGCCGGGCATCTACATTGCCCCGGGCAACCAGAACGTAGCGAAAAAATGGCGCGGCATTGGCGTACGAATCGAGGACGACGTAGTGGTCACCAAAACCGGCTGTGAAATCCTGACCAAAGGCGTACCGAAAACGGTCGCCGAGATCGAGGCCTTGATGGCCACCGCGCGGACACAAGCGGCATGAGTCGCGTCAATCTGGCAATCATCGGGGGTGGTCTGGTCGGCGCCAGCCTGGCGTTGGCGTTGCAGGCCGGGGCCAAGGCTCGTGGCTGGAAGATCGTGCTCATCGAACCGTTTGCCCCCGGCGACACCTATCAACCGAGCTACGACGCCCGCTCTTCGGCGTTATCCTACGGCGCCAAGCAGATTTATCAACGGTTGGGCGCGTGGCAGGAAATCTCTCGCCGCGCCGAGCCGATCAAACAGATTCATGTCTCCGACCGTGGACGCTTCTCCACCGCGCGATTGTCGGCGATGGAAGAGGGCGTTCCGGCGCTGGGTTATGTCGTGGAAAACGCTTGGCTCGGCCAATGCCTCTGGCAGGGGCTGGACAAGGACGTGATCAGTTGGCGTTGCCCGGCTGAAGTCACGCGCATGGAGCCGCTGATCGATGGCTATCGCCTGACCCTCAACGACGAAACCACTCTGGAATGCGATCTTGCGGTGCTGGCTGATGGCGGCCGTTCCGGCCTGCGCGAGCAACTGGGGATCGGCATCAAAAAACGCCCGTATAACCAGAGCGCGTTGATTGCCAACATCACGCCAAGTGAAGCGCACAACGGCATGGCCTTCGAGCGTTTCACCGATGACGGGCCGATGGCTTTGTTGCCGTTGCCGGAAAACCGTTGCGCACTGGTCTGGACTCGATTGGGAATGGACGCGCAACGGCTGGCGGCCCTCGATGAAAAGAGCTTCCTCAGCGAGTTGCAAGGCGTGTTCGGTTATCGCCTCGGCACCTTGAAGCAGGTTGGCGCGCGGCATTTGTACCCGCTGACGCTGATCGAAGCTGAAGAGCAGGTGCGTCCGCATCTGGCGATTCTCGGCAACGCTGCTCACAGTCTGCATCCGATTGCCGGCCAGGGTTTCAACCTGTCCCTGCGTGATGCTCAAGCGCTGGCCGATGCGTTGCTGGCCAGCGAATCATCGCCCGGCGACTTTGCGACCTTGCAGGCCTACCGCGAACGTCAGCGTCTGGATCAGAACCTGACCGTGGGTTTCTCCGATCAGGTCACCCGTTTGTTCGGCAGCACTCAACCGCTGGTTTCCCTGGGCCGCAACATCGGTCTGCTCGGGCTGGATCTGCTGCCGCCGGCCAAACGCTGGTTCGCGCGACAGGCCATGGGTTTGGGTACGCGTCCCGATGCTTAAGTGGCGGTCGGAAAATCCCTTTATATGCGGCTTAAGCCGCAAGCGAGACAGGCTTAAAGCATGGAAATGCGCGCAGATCTGCTGATTGTCGGGGCCGGAATGGTCGGCAGCGCCCTGGCGCTGGCGTTGCAGGACAGCGGGCTGGAAGTCCTGCTGCTGGACGGCAGCCCCATGAGCGTCAAACCCTTCGATGGGCAGGCGCCGTTCGAACCGCGAGTCAGTGCCTTGTCCACGGCCAGCCAACGAATTCTTGAACGTCTGGGCGTCTGGGACGGCATCGCCAATCGGCGCAGCAGCCCTTACACCGACATGCACGTTTGGGACGGCAGCGGCACCGGGCAAATCCATTTTTCGGCGGCCAGTGTGCATGCCGACGTGCTGGGCCATATCGTCGAGAACCGCGTGGTTCAGGACGCCTTGCTCGACCGTTTGCACGACTGCGACCTCGGAATGCTGGCCAACGCGCGCCTGGAGCAAATGCGTCGCTCCGGCGACGACTGGCTGCTGACCCTGGCCGATGGCCGCACCTTGCGCGCACCTTTGGTGATCGCAGCGGATGGCGCTAATTCCGCCGTTCGGCGGCTGACCGGTGTGGCGACTCGCGAGTGGGACTACATGCACCACGCGATTGTCACCAGCGTGCGCAGCGCCAAGCCTCATCAAATGACTGCCTGGCAGCGCTTCACCGACAACGGTCCGCTGGCGTTTTTGCCGCTGGAGCGTGACGGTCAGCAGGATTGGTGTTCGATCGTCTGGTCGACCACCCCGAGCGAAGCCGAACGCCTGATGGCGCTGGATGACGACGGTTTCTGCAAAGAGCTGGAGCGGGCCTTCGAAGGCCGACTCGGTAAGGTGCTCAGCGCCGATCCGCGTCTGTGCGTACCGCTGCGGCAGCGTCATGCCAAGCGTTATGTGGCTGAAGGTTTGGCGTTGATCGGTGATGCGGCGCACACCATTCACCCATTGGCCGGGCAGGGCGTGAACCTTGGTTTTCTCGATGCCGCCGTGCTGGCCGAAGTGCTGTTGCAAGCGGCCGCGCGTGGCGAGCGTCTGGCGGATGTGAAAGTGCTCAGCCGTTACGAACGTCGGCGCATGCCCCACAACCTGGCGTTGATGGCGGCGATGGAAGGCTTCGAGCGTCTGTTCCAGGCTGATCCGTTGCCGGTGCGCTGGTTGCGCAATGCCGGGTTTAAGATGGTCGACCAGATGCCCGAAGCCAAGGCGCTGTTCGTGCGTGAAGCGCTGGGATTGATCGGGGATCTACCGGCACTCGCCAAGGCCTGAGATTTTCATTGCGGCAGATGGCCTCTTCGCGAGCAAGCCCGCTCCCACATGGGGATGCATTTCAACTGTGGGAGCGGGCTTGCTCGCGAAGACGTCGGTACATCCACCACACATTCCAACTTGTGCAACATCTGGTAACTCCTCCGCAAACTGTTCGATTGAGAACCTAAATGTGAGTCCATATCATTTGGCTTCAATTTTTCAATCGAGAGATCGCTCCCATGTTGGTACCGAAGCGTCTACTGACCGCGCTGGCCCTGACCCTGATTGGTAGCACTGCTACCCAGGCCGCTGACGAGGTGGTGGTTTACTCCTCGCGAATCGACGAACTGATCAAACCGGTCTTCGATGCCTACACCGCGAAAACCGGCGTGCAGGTGAAGTTCATCACCGACAAGGAAGCGCCGCTGATGCAGCGGATCAAGGCCGAGGGCGAGAACGCCACCGCGGATCTGCTGCTGACCGTCGATGCCGGCAACCTCTGGCAGGCCGAGCAAATGGGCATACTGCAACCGTTCACCTCCAAGGTGATCGACGCCAACATCCCGCTGCAATACCGCTCATCCGCCCATGCCTGGACTGGCCTGAGCCTGCGGGCGCGGACCATCGCTTACTCCACCGATCGGGTGAAATCCGGTGAGTTGACCACCTACGAAGGTCTGGCCGACAAGAACTGGGAAGGCCGCCTGTGCCTGCGCACGGCGAAGAAGGTCTACAACCAGTCCCTGACCGCCACCATGATCGAAGTCCATGGCGCCGACAAAACCGAGAAGATTCTCAAGGGCTGGGTGAATAACCTGTCCACCGACGTGTTCTCGGATGACATCGCGGTGCTGGAGGCCATCAACGCGGGTCAATGCGACGTCGGAATCGTCAACACGTACTACTACGGTCGTCTGCACAAGCAGAAGCCTGACCTAGCGGTAAAGTTGTTCTGGCCGAACCAGGGCGACCGTGGCGTGCACGTGAACCTGTCGGGTATCGGCCTGACCAAACACGCCCCGCACCCGGAAGCGGCCAAGGCCTTGGTGGAATGGATGACCACACCTGAAGCGCAGAAGATCTTTGCTGACGTGAACCAGGAATTCCCGGCCAACCCTGCGGTTCAACCTTCCGCAGAAGTGGCGAGCTGGGGCAAGTTTGTGGCTGATACCTTGCCTGTGGAAATTGCCGGCAAACGTCAGGCTGAAGCGATTCGGATGATGGATCGGGCTGGCTGGAACTGAGTCTGCACCTTTAAAGATCAAAAGATCGCAGCCTGCGGCAGCTCACATTGGGATGATGTACACCCGGTAGGAGCTGCCGCAGGCTGCGATCTTTTTGCGTATGACGCACATTTCGCTGATTTTCCTCAGAGAGCTTTTCCTTGGCCCACCCCGCCCAACGCCGCTGGTATCCCCTGGTCTTCGCCATCGCTGCGCTGGTCCTGCTGCCCCTCAGCGTTTTGTTGTTGTCATGGCAAACCATCGACCAACAGATCTGGTCCCATCTCTGGGATACCCAGATGCCGCGCCTGCTGGGCAATACCCTGACCCTGGTGCTCGGCGTCGGTATCGGCGTGACGCTCTTGGGTGTGAGCCTGGCCTGGCTAACCAGTCTCTGCGAATTCCCCGGTCGGCGTTGGCTGGACTGGGCGCTGATGCTGCCATTCGCCATTCCGGCTTACGTGCTGGCATTCGTCTTCGTCGGCCTGCTGGATTTTGCCGGCCCCGTGCAAACCCTGTTGCGCGAATGGTTCGGCTCAGGCTTGAGGTTGCCGCGCGTGCGCTCCACTGGCGGCGTGATTCTGGTCCTGGTGCTGGTCTTCTATCCCTACGTTTACCTGTTGGCGCGAACCGCGTTCCTGGCGCAGGGCAAAGGCCTGATGGAAGCGGCGCGAGTCCTGGGGCAATCCCCGTGGCAAGCGTTCTGGCGAGTCGCGCTGCCCATGGCGCGCCCGGCCATCGGCGCTGGCGTGGCGCTGGCGCTGATGGAAACCCTGGCGGATTTCGGCGCGGTGTCGGTGTTCAACTTCGACACGTTCACGACCGCCATCTACAAGACCTGGTACGGATTTTTCAGCCTCTCCACCGCCGCGCAACTGGCCAGCCTGTTGCTGCTGGTGGTGATGGTCGTGCTGTACGGCGAGCGTCGTGCTCGCGGGGCCAACCGGGCGAGCAACGAACGGCCTCGGGTCAAGGCGCTGTATCACCTGCACGGTTTCAAGGCGCTGGCGGCCATGAGTTGGTGCGGTCTGGTGTTCGCCTGCGCTTTCGTCATTCCAGTGCTTCAACTGGTGGTGTGGTTCTGGCAGCGCGGGCGCTTCGATCTGGATGAGCGTTACGCGGGGCTGATCGTCCATACGTTGTACCTGGGCGGCATGGCGGCGCTGATCACCGTCAGTGTTGCTTTAGTGCTGGCGTTTGCCCGGCGTCTGGCGCCGACCCGAGCGATCCGCACCGGCATCAGCCTGGCGAACCTCGGCTACGCCTTGCCGGGTTCGGTGCTGGCGGTGTCGATCATGCTGGCGTTCAGTTACCTGGACCGCGAACTGGTGATTCCGTTGTCGGGTTGGCTGGGGGGCGCCGGCAAGCCATTGCTGCTAGGCAGCCTTTCGGCGTTGTTGCTGGCCTATCTGGTGCGTTTCATCGCGGTGGCTTATGGGCCGCTGGAAAGCAGTCTGGCGCGAATACGGCCATCTTTGCCCGAAGCGGCACGTAGCCTTGGCGTCAGTGGGCCACGACTGTTTTTCAAAGTGTATCTGCCGTTATTGCTGCCAGGAACGTTGAGCGCCGCGTTGCTGGTGTTCGTCGATGTCCTCAAGGAAATGCCCGCGACCCTTCTGATGCGCCCGTTTGGCTGGGATACGTTGGCGGTGCGCATCTTCGAAATGACCAGCGAAGGCGAGTGGGCGAGGGCCTCGTTGCCGGCCCTGACTCTGGTTTTGGTCGGGCTGTTACCGGTCATCGGATTGATTCGACGTTCAGCGCATCGAAACGCCTAGGTGTCAGTCCTACACCTTGAGGCTACAATGCGCGGCATTCGGTGCGGTCCGTCCTACAGACCTGGTAGCTGAAATCGGCTGAAAGCCTTCTGTTTCAAGGCTTTCACCCCGTGCAGCACCGGCCCGCACCTTCGCCACGCCCGGAAGGAGAAACCCATGGGACTGCGCACGCCTCTGTATGACCTTCATCTCGCCCTCGGCGCGAAGATGGTCGATTTTGGCGGTTGGGATATGCCTTTGCATTACGGCTCGCAGGTCGAGGAACACCATCAGGTGCGCCGCGATTGCGGGGTTTTCGATGTATCCCATATGACCGTGATCGATGTCAGCGGCCCTCAGGCCAAGGCCTGGCTCCAGCATTTGCTGGCCAATGATGTCGAACGTCTGCACAGCCCTGGCCGTGCCTTGTACAGCACCATGCTCAACGAGCGCGGCGGCATCGTCGACGACATGATCGTCTACCGTCTCGACGACGGATATCGTTTGGTGGTTAACGCCTCCACCCGTAATCAGGACCTCGCCTGGATGCAGGCTCACCTCAATGGTTTCAAGGTGCAGCTCAACGAACGCTCCGAGTTGGCGATGCTTGCCATTCAAGGTCCTCAGGCCCGGCACAAAATCTCCGAACTGGTGACCCAGTCCCGCGGCAACCTGATTCAGATGCTCAAGCCTTTTGAAGGCCAGCCCGACGGTGACTGGTTCATCGCGCGCACGGGTTACACCGGCGAAGACGGCCTGGAAATCGTTCTGCCAGCCAATCAAGCGCCAGGATTCTTCAACGATCTGGTGGGCGCGGGCATCTCGCCGATCGGCCTCGGGGCGCGCGATACTTTGCGGGTCGAAGCCGGCATGAACCTCTACGGTCAGGACATTCATCAAGACGTTTCACCACTGGCTTCCAACATGGCCTGGAGCATTGCGTGGGAACCGGCCACTCGCCAGTTCATCGGTCGCAGCGATCTTGAAGCCGAGCGGGCGGGTGGCGTGCAGCACAAACTGGTCGGTCTGGTCCTTGAGGAGCGTGGAGTTTTGCGCGCTCATCAAGTGGTCCGCATCGCCAATGTTGGCGAAGGGGAGATCACCAGTGGTAGTTTCTCTCCTACGCTTAGCAAGTCGATAGCACTGGCGCGCGTGCCGATGGCGACAGCCGACCGCGCAGAAGTGGAAATCCGTGGCAAGTGGTACCCGGTCCGAGTGGTCAAACCGACCTTCGTACGCCATGGCAAAACCTTGATCTAACCTTTTCTGGCGGGCAACGACCGCTGACAATTCTCTTGAGGACACAGAACATGAGCGATATTCCTGCCGGCCTGCGTTTTGCCGAAAGTCACGAGTGGGCCCGTCTAGAAGCCGATGGCACCGTCACCGTGGGCATCAGCGATCACGCTCAGGAAGCCTTGGGCGATGTGGTGTTCGTTGAATTGACTGAAGTCGGCAACGTGTTTGCTGCCGAAGATCAAGCCGGCGTGGTGGAGTCGGTTAAAGCTGCTTCGGACATCTACTCCCCGATTGCCGGTGAAGTGATTGCGGTCAATGAAGACCTGAGCGCTTCGCCTGAGTTGCTCAATACCGATCCGTACGGTGCCTGGATCTTCAAGCTCAAGCCAAGCAACGCGGCTGACCTGGACAAGCTGCTCGATGCAGCGGGCTACAAAGCCGCTATCGGCGAGTAATGCTCGCCCCGTAGGAGCTGCCGAAGGCTCGGGCCGCGTTCGGCAGCTCCTACAATGGTCGGTTTACGGCTTCAGTACCGCCTTCACCGCTGCCACCGAACGCTCAACATCCGCTTTAGTCATGGCGGTGAACATCGGCAGTGAAACGATCAGACGACCGACCCGCTCGGCGACCGGGAACATGCCCTCCTGGAACCCGCGCTCGCGGTAAAGGCTCAGCAGGTGAATCGGCGGGTAGTGATAGCCGATACCGATGCCTAATGCCTGCATCTGCTCCATGAAGGTGGCTCGTGCCGGTTGGCCATCCTTACGCTCTGGCAGCACCAGCTGGAATAAATGCCAGTTGCTGTTCTCGAAATCCGCAGGGGGCAATTGCGCCCCATACAACGCTTCGAAATCCGCGCCAAAACAAGCGAAATAGTGCCTGGCCAGTTCACGGCGATGAGTTGTGATTGCTTCGATATGAGCAAATTGCCCAAGGCCGATGGCCGCCGCAACGTCGGTCATGTTGAACTTGCCGCCCAGCACATCAACATCCAGCCCATCGAAGCCGCTGCGGGTGACGCCCTGTAAACGGTACTTTTGCCCCAGTCGCACTTCCTCGGCATTGTTCAATACAAGGCAACCGCCCTCTGACGAGGTGACGTTTTTGTTCGCCTGGAAACTGAAGGACACGAAATCGCCGGTCGAGCCAATGCGCTGGCCGTTCCAGCTCGAACCCAAGGCTTGCGCGGCGTCTTCGACAATCCGCAACCCGTGTTTTTTGGCGATCGCATACAACCGGCTCATGTCCACCGGCAAACCGGCGAGGTATACCGGAATGATCGCTTTGGTGCGCGGGGTGATTGCCGCTTCCAGCTGATCCAGGTTGATGTTGCGGGTAATCGGGTCGATGTCGGCAAACACCGGCGTGGCGCCGACTTCCAGAATGACGTTGGCGGTGGCCACCCAGGAAATCGGCGTGGTGATCACTTCATCGCCCGGTCCGACCCCGGCAATGCGCAGGGCGATTTCCATGGTGCAGGTGCCGGAATTAAAAGTGAGTACCGGGCGCCCGCCAAAAAACTCCGAGAGTTGTTGTTCAAAGGCCTGGACCTTGGGGCCGCTGGTAATCCAGCCCGAGCGCAACACGTCGCCAACAGCGGCAATCGTGGCTTCGTCGATGGTGGGTTTGGAGAAAGGCAGGAAAGGCAGTTGATTCATGAGTTCAGAAATCCGATCGGCGGATGTTAGGCGTGCGCCGAGCATGATGATCCGGATTGGTCGACGGCGCTACGTCATCCGCTCGGGCATCGACTGCTATGCTGGTTTGACCGTGTTGCATCGACGTTGAGCGCCAGTCAAGAGAGAGCCCGTCATGTCCCAGTTGCCGTCCTTGAGCCAGTTACGCGACCCCAATGCCTTCCTTCGCCGCCACCTCGGGCCCGATGCCGCCGAGCAACAGGCGATGCTCGACAGCCTCGGCCTCGGCAGCCGTGTCGAGTTGATCGAGCAGACGGTGCCGCCTGGAATCCGCCTGAACAGGCCGCTCGATCTGCCACCCGCGCTCGACGAAGAAGCCGCGCTGGCCAAACTGCGCGGTTACGCCGAGCAAAACCAGGTCTGGACCAGCCTGATCGGCATGGGTTACCACGGCACCCTCACACCGACCGTCATTGTGCGCAACGTACTGGAAAATCCCGGTTGGTACACCGCGTACACACCGTATCAACCAGAGATCGCCCAAGGGCGGCTTGAAGCGCTGCTGAACTTTCAGCAATTGACCATCGACCTCACCGGCCTGGAACTGGCCAACGCCTCGCTGCTGGACGAAGCCACGGCGGCGGCGGAAGCCATGGCATTGGCCAAGCGCGTCGCCAAGTCCAGAAGCAATCTGTTCTTCGTCGACGAAAACTGTCATCCGCAGACCATTTCCGTGGTGCAGACTCGAGCAGAAGGATTCGGCTTCGAGCTCATCATCGACACTGTGGATAACTTGAAACAGCACCAGGTGTTCGGCGCGCTCCTGCAATATCCCGATACCCACGGCGAGATCCGCGATCTTCGTCCATTGATCGATCATCTGCATGCGCAGCAAGCGTTGGCGTGTGTCGCGACCGATCTGCTGAGTCTGCTGATGCTGACTCCGCCTGGGGAGTTGGGCGCCGACGTGGTGTTTGGTTCATCCCAGCGTTTCGGCGTGCCTATGGGGTACGGCGGCCCTCACGCAGCGTTTTTTGCCAGTCGCGATGAGTACAAACGGGCCATTCCCGGGCGAATTATCGGCGTGTCGAAGGACGCTCGCGGCAACGTCGCCCTGCGCATGGCCCTGCAAACCCGCGAGCAACATATCCGCCGGGAAAAGGCTAACTCGAACATTTGTACCGCGCAGGTGCTGCTGGCCAACATTGCCAGTTTCTATGCGGTCTACCACGGTCCGGACGGGCTCAAACGCATTGCCCAACGCGTCCATCGGCTGACTTGCATCCTCGCCGCGGGCCTGGAGCGCCACGGCATCACCCGCCTCAACACACACTTTTTCGACACGCTGACGCTGGAGGTCGGTGGCACTCAGACGGCAATCATCGAAAGTGCCAAGGCTGCACAGATCAACCTGCGCATTCTCGGGCGCGGGCAGTTGGGGCTGAGCCTCGACGAAACCTCTGACGAATCCACCGTCGCGAAGTTGTTTGATGTGTTCCTCGGTTCTGATCATGGGCTCAACGTCGACGAACTGGACGCTGAAACCCTTGCTTGCGGCATTCCCGCAGGTCTGCTGCGTACCTCGCCTTATCTGCGTCACCCGGTGTTCAGCGCCCATCACAGCGAAACCGAGATGCTGCGCTACCTCAAGCAACTGGAGAACAAGGACCTGGCGCTCAATCAATCGATGATCCCGCTGGGCTCCTGCACCATGAAGCTCAATGCCACCAGCGAGATGATCCCCATCACGTGGCCGCAGTTCGCCAACCTGCACCCGTTTGTGCCGAAAGAGCAGGCGGTCGGTTATTCGCTGATGATCGAAGAACTGGAGCGCTGGCTCTGCGCGATTACCGGTTTCGACGCGATCTGTATGCAGCCCAACTCCGGGGCCCAAGGCGAGTACGCCGGTTTGCTGGCGATCCGCAAATATCACGAGAGTCGTCATGAGGGCGCGCGGGATATCTGCCTGATCCCGTCCTCGGCCCACGGCACCAACCCTGCTTCGGCGCAGATGGCCGGGATGCGCGTGGTGATCGTCGAATGCGACGAGGCGGGCAACGTGGATCTGGATGACCTCAAAGGCAAAGCCGCAGAGGCCGGAGACAAACTCGCCTGCCTGATGGCGACGTATCCTTCGACCCATGGCGTGTACGAGGAAGGCATCAGCGAAATCTGCGAAGTTATCCACAGCCACGGCGGCCAGGTGTACATGGATGGCGCCAACCTCAACGCTCAGGTCGGACTGGCGCGCCCGGCGGACATCGGCGCCGACGTGTCCCACATGAACCTGCACAAAACTTTCTGCATTCCACATGGTGGCGGCGGGCCGGGCATGGGGCCGATTGGTGTGCGGGCGCATCTGGCGCCGTTCGTGGCCAACCATCCGGTGGTGCCGATCGACGGACCGCTGGCGCAGAACGGCGCAGTCAGCGCGGCGCCTTGGGGCAGTGCGAGCATCCTGCCGATCAGCTGGATGTACATTGCGATGATGGGGCCGCAATTGGCGGATGCCAGTGAGGTGGCGATCCTCGCCGCGAATTATCTGGCGCAGCACTTGTCCGGGGCGTTTCCGGTGCTTTACACCGGGCGCAACGAGCGGGTGGCTCACGAATGCATTCTTGACCTGCGGCCACTCAAGGCGCTGACCGGGATCAGCGAGGAGGACGTCGCCAAACGGCTGATGGACTATGGCTTCCATGCGCCGACCATGTCGTTTCCTGTGCCGGGGACATTGATGGTTGAACCGACCGAAAGTGAATCGAAGGCGGAGCTGGACCGGTTTATCGGGGCGATGCTGAGTATCCGCGCGGAAATCACCGAGGTGCAGAACGGCAACTGGCCGGCCGATGACAACCCGCTGAAACGCTCACCGCATACCCTGGCGGACATCACCGGGGTTTGGGAGCGGTCCTACAGCATCGAGCAGGCGGTGACGCCGGATGCACACACCAAGGCGCACAAGTACTGGCCGGTGGTGAACCGTGTCGATAACGTTTACGGCGACCGCAATCTGTTTTGCGCTTGCGTGCCGGTGGATGATTACCGCTGACAGGGTTTTGCAGCGGGCAAAAAAATGCCGCTCATGGAGAGCGGCATTTTTTTGAGTCATGAATCAGAACGACATCCGCGCTTCAACGTAAAGATTCTGCTCTCGTAGCTTGCCCTTTAGTTGTTCGTCCCGCGCATTGATGCGGTTGGCGAAGGTGTTATAGCCGGTTTCAACCTTACCCATGTCGACATAGCGGTAGCCGGTGCCGACGGTAATTTGCCGGGTCAGTTTGAGGTCTGCACCGACGCCCAAGTTGTAGGCGAAATTGTTTTGGGTATTGTTGGCAAATCGACGTGAAGGGTTGGACTGGTAGCCTTCGGAGTTGATATGGGCCACACCTGCGCCCGCCATGGCGTACAGCGATAGGCTTTGGGTCAAGGGGAAGTCCTTATAGGCATTGAACATCAGGCGCTTGGATGAGACCTGCATGTTGTTAACGTTGGCGTTGAATGGCGCCCAGTAACTCTTGAACTCCGAGTCCTGCTTGATGGTGTACTCGCTTTCCAGGCGCCAGCCACCTATGAACTCATAGCCGAGCGCAACGGAGCCGCCGACATCTTTGTTGCGCTCCGGACTGACGATACGGTTGTTCACCCTGGGACTTGTGAGCAGGGCGTCGGCAAGTTCTTGCTGGACGCTCTGGATTTTTATCGAGCCGTACAGGCCTTCGGCTTGGGAAACGTGACTGTAAGCGGTCAGCAGAAGTAAAGATAAGACTGGTTTTTTCATGTGAGTCGATTCGCTTGTGGGGGTAATCCGAATCGACAAAGTTTGAGTTCGCACGTCTGGCTCTCATATCAGAGCTTTCATCAGTAGGTCGGTGAAAACTCGACTGCATCTCAGTGTTTTGGCGTTAGCCTACGTAGGAAATAGCTGTGCAATTTCTCTGGTTCAAAAAAAATGCCGCTCATTGAGAGCGGCATTTTTTATTCAGCAACAACGCTTATTCCGACGCGACGGCATTCTTCGCCAGGATCGCATTCGCCAGTTCCATGTCCGTGGCCTGCAGGCCAGGGTTGTCGGCGCGGACTTTCTGCATCGCGGCTTCCAGGTATGGGCCGCGAATGCCGCCGTCACTGGCGACAAAGCTGCCAGCATCGTCCTGGGCGGCAATGATCAGCTTGTGATCCTTGAAGGTCAGGTAGGTTGAACCGGTGGTCGCACCGGATGAGATGACGTTACGCCAAAAGCTATCAGCCATCGCCGAACCGACAGGAAGGGACAACAAGGCGATGGTAGCGACAGCAAGTTTGAGACGCATATTGGGTGACTCCACTGGGTTAACTAGGGCGTTGGATTGCCAATCCCCCAATCGAGTTCCATGACGGCCGCGCCTACTTTTGGTCGCTCTGCGGCGTTACTCGCAGCACCTCCTCGATCGTCGTTAAACCTGCCGCCACTTTTTGCGCCCCCGACAACCGCAAACTGCGCATGCCTTCCTTGAACGCCTGACGCCGCACCGCCTGCAAATCGGTGTCGGGATTGATCAGCGCCTTGACGCCGTCCGTCAGTTGCATGATTTCGTAGACCCCGGCGCGGCCGCGGTAACCGGTATCGCGGCATTCCAGGCAACCGATGGCGCGATGTGCGTTGTTGGGCAACGGTGCCTGCCAGGGTCGGGTCAAGGTTTGCCAGTCTTCTTCACCCAGCGTCAGCGGTGCCTTGCAATGCGGGCACAAGGTGCGCACCAGGCGCTGAGCCATGACGCCAAGCACCGTGGCTTTGATCAGGTAATGCGGCACACCCAGTTCCAGCAAGCGGCTGATCGCGCTCGGCGCATCGTTGGTGTGCAGCGTCGACAGCACCAAGTGGCCCGTGAGCGCAGCCTGGATGGCCATTTCAGCGGTTTCCAGATCGCGGATCTCACCGATCATGATGATGTCCGGATCCTGCCGCATCAGTGCGCGCACACCGGCGGCGAAAGTCAGGTCGATGTTGTGCTGGACTTGCATCTGATTGAACGCCGGCTCGACCATTTCGATCGGGTCTTCGATGGTGCAGAGGTTGACCTCCGGCGTCGCCAGTTTCTTCAGGGTGGTGTAGAGGGTGGTGGTCTTGCCGGAACCGGTCGGGCCGGTGACCAGAATGATGCCATTAGGCTGGCTCGTCATGTCCTGCCAGCGGCGCAAGTCATCGGCGGAGAAGCCCAGCTGATCAAAGTCCTTGAGCAGTACCTCCGGGTCGAATATCCGCATGACCATTTTCTCGCCGAATGCGGTAGGCAATGTCGACAGCCGCAGCTCGACTTCGCCACCGTCCGGGGTTTTGGTCTTGACCCGTCCGTCCTGGGGTTTGCGTTTTTCCGCGACGTTCATCCGCCCGAGGCTTTTCAGGCGGCTGACGATGGCCATGGTCACTTGCGGCGGGAATTGATAGACGTTGTGCAGCACGCCGTCGATGCGAAAGCGCACCGTACCTTGTTCGCGCCGGGGTTCGATGTGGATATCGCTGGCCCGTTGCTGGAACGCGTACTGGAACAGCCAGTCGACGATGTTGACGATGTGCGCGTCGTTGGCGTCCGGCTCCTGGTCGCTGGCGCCGAGGTTCAGTAGCTGCTCGAAGTTGCCCAGGGTGTTCATCTGCTGATCGGCGTTGGTCGCGCCGCTGACCGATTTGGCCAGGCGGAAAAACTCCACGCTGAAGCGCTGGATGTCGACCGGGTTGGCGACCACACGCTTGATCGGCAGTTTCAGCACATGGGTCAGGTCGGCTTCCCAGCCGGTGACGTAGGGTTGGGCGCTGGCCACGGTGACGGCGTCGCGGTCGATAGACACCGCAAGAATCTTGTGGCGCTGGGCGAACGCGTAGGACATCAGCGGCGTAATCGCCGCAACGTTGATTTTCAGCGGGTCGATACGCAGATACGGCTGGCCGGCCTGCTGCGACAGCCACAGGGTCAGGCTTTCCAGGTCGAGGTGTTTGCCGGGACGGCTGAGATCGTCCAGGTGCTGGCTGGCGATGAATTCCAGCGGGTGCATCTGGCCATGGGCGGCGTGACGGCGTCGAGCATTGAGCGCGTGCTCGGCCGAGTCCTGATTGATAAAGCCTTGGGCGACCAGTTCACGCAGCAAATCATTGAGATCCAGCCAGCGGTCCTGAATGGAAAGTTGAACGGACATGCGGGCTCCTCATGAACAACAGTTCGCAAAGGATAGTCGCGGACCCGAAGACCGTTGGGCCACTACCCGACGAAGCCGTATCGAGTTTTTTCAGCCCGCCGCCTGAGCCGGTTCATCCCACGCGCAATCAACTGCTTGCAGCTCAACCGAACAGACGCTGATCAGGTTACGAAATTTTTCCGCGATCACTTGGGCACGGTGCCAGCTCAGGCCGTCTATCACGATGTCGATCGACAGCAGATCGTCCATCCGCTGCACGTTGACCTGTTGTGGCGTCAGAAACTGCAAAGCGAACAGGTTGAGCGCCCGGCACAGCAGGTCAGGTTCGGCCTCGGCCAACAGTTGGTAATGAACACGGCAGTGGGCGTTGCTGACGTTCCAGACATCGGCGCGGGTGTGAGGGGTGTTGACGGCTTCTAGATGCGGCATGGTCGGTCTCCAAAATCACTGGAGGAATTTTTACATTCGGTGCCGGGCATTTCTTATCTATGATTGGGCTTATTGGCGATTATTTGAATTGCTTGATTCAGTAAGTTATCAATCAAAGGTTTTTTTATGCATAGCGAGCTGGATGGCTACGACCGCAAGATCCTCGCGTTGCTGCAAGAGGACGCTTCGCTCTCCAGCGCGCAGATCGCCGAGCAGGTGGGGCTGTCGCAGTCGCCATGCTGGCGGCGGATACAGCGGATGAAGGAGGAGGGGATCATTCGCGGGCAGGTGACCTTGCTCGACCGGAAGAAAATCGGGCTTAACACGCAGATCTTCGCCGAAATCAAACTCAACGCTCACGGGCGTTCGAACTTCACCGAATTCACCGAGGCAATTCGCGGCTTTCCCGAAGTGCTGGAGTGTTATGTGCTGATGGGGTCGGTGGATTTCTTGCTGAGGATTGTGACGGCGGACATTGAGGCGTATGAGCGGTTCTTCTTCGAGAAGCTGTCGATGGTGCCAGGGATTCAGGAGGTGAACTCGATCGTGGCGTTGTCGGAAATAAAGTCCACGACGAGTTTGCCGGTGTTGCGGTAAAGCAAAAGATCGCAGCCTGCGGCAGCTCCAACAAGGGAATGCGTACACCAAGGAGCTGCCGAAGGCTGCGATCTTTTAGCGGTGTCACATACGCAGCAGCATCTTCCACGAACGATTCTGATACACCGCAATAGCCTGCTGCTTGCGCGCATCCAGCGACTCGTCAGTGATTGGCTCGTTAGCAAGCAGAGCAAGCTGTTTCAGCTCACCGTACAGGCGATCCATTTCCGGGATGTCCAGCACGCTGCGGGCGTGGTGTAGCCAGGCCTGGATGCGCTCGATACGCGGCAGTTGCTCGGCCAAGTCTTCCGGCTGTTGCTGATAACGCTGCAGTTGCAGGGAAGTCGCTTCTTCACCCAGCAGACGTGGCAGCCAGCTACCCAATTGCGCAGCGCCCTGGCGATTGCCACGGACATTGCGATCGGCAGCCCAGGTGCGGGCCAGCAACCAGCGCGAAGTGTTCAGCGAGAACAAGCCCCAACGCGGATCTTCCAGTTCTTCGAGGAACTGCTCCGGCGCGGCTTTGCGCACGTCTTCATCGTCGACACCGGCTTGCACCAGCGGACGCCAGTCTTCGAGCAAGGCATCCAGCGCGACGCGCAGATCGTGCGTCGACTGACGCGGTGCGGCTTGACCCAGGCTGCTCAGCAGCGCGCGCAACTCAGCCAGGTTTTCGACCCAGTCCAGCAACAGGCGCCAGTGACCATTGAAGCGATACTGCTCGGCGAGACGCTGGCTGCTGCTCAGCAAGTGCCAGCTCAGCGCGGCAAAAGCGTCGTCCAGCGGGGTTTCGGCGGTGATCTGTGGCGCCGGCAGGCTCAACGAGTAGCTGTTGGCGTCGTACAGGCGATAACCGCGCTCGGCCTTGCTGATGTCACATGGCATCAGGGCCAGGGTCGCGGCCAGTTCGGCGGCCAGTTCCAGCAGGGCGGCCGGCTCGCCTTCGCGCAGTTCAAGTTCCAGCTCGCAGATTTCTTCTTTCTGCTTGCCCACGATCACGTGACCCAGATCCAGTGCGGCTTCGATGACAACTTTGGTCTTGCCACGGCCCCAGGCGATTTCAGCGCGTTCGCGGACGAAATCGGTGGTGAAGATCGCCTTCAGGGTTTTCTTGTCCAGCTCGGCCAACTCTTCAGGCCAGCATTCGCCGTCGAGTTTCTTCACGTCGAGCTTGGCTTTGGGCAGGTTCCAGTCGTATTCGTTACGCTCGGACAAACCGGCGACGCTCTGGCCGCGGGTCTTGAGCGTTTGAATCACTTCTTCACCATCCTTGCGCAGGCGCAGGGCAACCTTGGCGCGGGCCAGGTCGCGCTCAGGCGTGTCGAAGTACTGGTTCATCAACTCACGGCGTTCCCAGCCACTTTTGTTGCGTTTTTTCAGGAGCGGGTGCTCGCGCAGGGCAGCGAGGGTTTCGCGGCTGACGCGGAGTTTGATTTCGGTTTCTTTCTGCATGGCCGGAAAATCCAGGATCGGGAGCGCAGCCGGGGGGAATGTGTGGCTGCCAAGGTCGTGCAGTGTACAGGACTCATCAGCCCTACGTGCCGCGGCGGTTTATTCCTGTCGCCGGATGGCTCTATGATGGACTTCAATTCGGGAGTTGGAGCCAGCGATGCCATTGCCGTCCATGAAAGATCAGTTCGCTGCGCTGATCGCCGCACCGTCCGTCAGCTGTACGCAGGCCAGCCTTGATCAAACCAACCGTCCGGTGATTGATTTGCTGGCGACGTGGCTCGGCGATCTGGGTTTTACCTGCGACATCCAGCAGGTCAGCCCCGGCAAATTCAATCTGCTGGCCAGTTTCGGTTCCGGCCCCGGAGGCCTGGTGTTGGCAGGTCACAGCGACACGGTGCCGTTCGATGGTGCGTTGTGGCAGACCGATCCGCTGAAGCTGACCGAAGTCGATGGCCGCTGGGTCGGGCTGGGCAGTTGCGACATGAAGGGCTTTTTCGCGCTGGCCATCGAAGCCGTCATACCGCTGCTCGATCAGCCGTTCAAGCAACCGCTGCTGATCCTCGCTACCTGTGATGAAGAAAGCTCGATGTCCGGTGCCCGCGCCCTGGCCCAAGCCGGGCGGCCACTGGGTCGTGCGGCAGTAATCGGGGAGCCGACCGGGCTCAAGCCGATCCGTATGCACAAAGGCATCATGATGGAGCGCATCGACATCCTCGGTCAGAGCGGCCACTCCTCGGATCCACGCCTCGGCCACAGCGCCCTCGAAGCCATGCACGACGCCATCGGTGAACTGCGCGGTTTGCGCCTGTTGTGGCAGCGCAAATTTCGTAATCCGCAGTTCGGTGTACCGACGCCGACCCTGAATTTCGGCTGCATCCATGGTGGCGATAACCCCAACCGCATTTGTGGCCAGTGTTCGCTGGAGTTCGACCTGCGGCCTCTGCCGGGCATGGACCCCAAAGCCCTGCGCGCGGAGATTTTGCAGAGGCTTAACCCGGTTGCCGAACGGCATCAGGTGAAGATCGATTACGCGCCGCTGTTTCCGGAAGTGCCGCCCTTCGAACAGGCTGAGGACGCCGAATTGGTCCGGCTTGCGGAAAAGCTCACCGGCCATCGCGCCGAAGCAGTGGCGTTCGGCACCGAAGCGCCTTATCTTCAGCGCCTTGGTTGCGAAACCCTGGTGCTCGGCCCTGGCGACATCGCCTGTGCGCACCAACCGGGGGAATACCTCGAAATGTCACGTTTGCAGCCTACGGTGCATCTATTACGTCAACTGATTGAACATTACTGCCTGACACCGGCCAAAACGCCAATGCCAGTCAATTGAGCACAAATCCATGTGGGAGCGGGCTTGCTCGCGAAGGCGGTGTGTCAGACACATCAGATGCGACTGACACACCGCCTTCG
>NZ_VOBM01000036.1:0-70978 GCF_008370005.1 Pseudomonas sp. ANT_J28 | reverse complement strand
GCGGGTCTGCTTACGTTTTCCGGCATATTCGGCATCGGCGAAGGACATCTGTTTCATCGGGGTTCAACCGCTCAGTTTGTGCGAGGTGCGTATTTCACCAAATCTGGATGTCTTTTTCAGAGTTTCCCTAAAGGCTGCTCCGCCTCCGCGTTGTCCGATGATAACGGTCCCGGAACCGCCGATGACTACGTTGCCGTGCCCGCCCGTGCTATCGAGGGTTGCAGCGTTGAGACCATTGATGAATACCGTACCCGAAACAGCACCGGTAATTGGGCTGCCACAGGCAGATTTGTCCGTCATGCGAGCAGCGGCCAGACCATCGAAGAAAACATCTGGCGATCCAGAAACAATCGGATTGGTGCCATGTCCGGGTAACGGGCACGACGTAGGGTCGGTAACGCGCGCAGCAGGTTTTCCACTCAAGTCAAAGCTCCTTGCTTTTGAGTTCTAAAGCGATGGTGGCAACATCTAGGGTGCAAAAGAAATGCACCAACAGCGTTCAACCAAACCGGATAGTCGATGGCGATCGTGACGAATGTCGAGAGATGAAGATGCCATAGGCATTGCAGGTGTCATCCGTGAGCGCGCAAAGGCGCACAGGATGCCGGACTAAACTGGTGGCGACAACTGGATTCAGCGTTTGGCAAGATGTGCATCAACTCCCCTCGGCAAACTCCCGCAACACCGCCCCATCCATTCGATACCGCACCCACTCTTCCTGCGGCTGCGCACCCAACGACTTATAGAACTCGATCGCCGGTTTGTTCCAGTCCAGCACACTCCACTCAAATCGGCCGCAATCATTGGCGCAGGCGATTTTCGCCAGGTGACGCAACAAGGTTTTACCCGCGCCGCCGCCACGCTGACCGGGGGTGATGTAGAGGTCTTCGAGGTACAGGCAGTTGCTGCCGAGCCACGTGGAATAGCTGAAGAAAAACACGGCAAAGCCGATTGGCGAGCCATCGCGCAAACAGATCAGGCCGTGGGCGGTGGCGCCTTCGCTGAACAAGCTGCGCTCGATGTCGGCGACGCTGGCGATGACTTCGTGACGGGCACGTTCGTAGTCGGCCAGCTCGGTGATGAACCCGAGGATTTGCGGTGCATCGCTCGGGGTCGCCGGGCGGATCTCGATCGTCATGGACGTGCCTTCGTCAAAAGTGGAAAACGCCATACTAAGTCGGCGAGCGACGCTCGTCACACTGGAAATTCAAAGCTGATCCATGGAGCATGTGTAGCTGCTACAGGGCTATGTCGCTGCAAAAGACGTTTTCACTTAACAGGATGTTTATGAACACTGATGCTTTCGCACCACTGCAACTCCTCGCTGCGCAACTGCTGCCCCACGCGCTGGAACCCTCAGAGGACGGCGCCCATCATCTGTCGCACTTGCAGCGGGTCTGGCACAACGTGCGTACGCTTCATGCTGAAGAAGGTGGCGATCTTGAGGTGCTGCTCGCAGCGGTGCTTTTGCAAGATTGCGTGGCGGTAGAGAAGAACTCGCCGCTGCGTTCTCAGGCCTCGCGGCTGGCCGCCGAGAAGGCATCGAAATTGTTGGCGGACATGGCCTGGCCAGACGTAAAAGTCAGCGCGGTTGCCCATGCCATCGAAGCACACAGTTTTTCCGCCAACATCGCACCGACCACGCTCGAAGCGAAAATCATGCAGGACGCCGACCGCCTCGACTCCCTTGGCATGCTCGGCGTGGCGCGAACCTTTTACATCGCCGGACGTATGGGCAGCGCGTTGTACGACCCAGAGGATCCCGAGGCGAAGGACCGGGAGTACGATGACAAACGGTTTTGCCTCGACCATTTCCAGACCAAACTGCTGCACCTGGCGGATGGATTCCAGACGACCACCGGCCAGCGTCTGGCGCAGACGCGCCACGAACGGTTGAAGGGGTTCATGGAGTTGTTCAAGGAAGAAATTGGCGCCTGCTGAAGGCTTTACTCCGGCCAGCGCTAACCCTGAAATCAAAAACCTCAGACCTAACATCGACGCCGTGCGTGATAGATAGATGAAGCTCTCTTCTATCGGGTCAAGGAACCGCGTCATGCCTAGCGCAACACCCCAAGTCTCCAGCAGGTTGTTCGGCCTGTTTTGCCTGGCCAGCTATTTGCTGTCGCTGTCCTATGGCTCGACCTTTTTGCTGTCGCTGTTGATCGGTTCCCGCGGCGGCAACGAACACGATGCCGGCAGTGTGATTTCGGCGGCGATGCTCAGTACGTTTGCAGCGGTAATCGTCTCCGGGCACTTGTCCGACCTGCTCGGTGCTGCCCGCTCGATTTCGCTGTTCGGCATTCTGCTGGTGGCCGCCAGCCTGGGCTTCGCCTTGGCGCCAGGCTTCGGCAATCTGCTGTTGTTTTTCGGGCTATTGCTGGGACTGGGTTGGGGCGTGTTCTATACCCTCGGCCCGATCATTGTGGCGAGCCTGGTAACGCCTGCCCAACGCGCGAAATACTTTGCGCTGCTGTCGGGCAGCATGATGACCGGGATCGGCAGCGGTCCCTTGTTAGGTCGCGCTGCCAGTGCCCTTGGGTATCCGATCACTGCGGCGTTTTTTCTCGCGGCGCTGGCCAGCCTGATTGGCGTGTTGCTGTTCTGGCGGTTGGATTCGCAGCTGAAAAAAGCGCCTGCCCACTCGGCAGCGGTGTCACGAATTTCCTGGCGTGCAGCGACGCAAGTGCTGTCGTCCAGAGCGGTGTTCCCGATCATCATGGTCGGTCTCGGCGGTTGCGTTTTCGGCGGTCTGTCGAGTTTTCAAACAAGTTACGCGGCGGCGCGTTCACTCGACTATTCATTGTTCTTCCTCGGCTTCATGAGCGCAGCGATCAGCAGCCGCATGCTGATCGCCGGTTTCGTGGTCAAGCGCGACCCCTTCTGGGCGTCCTGCCTGCTGTCGGGCTTGATGATGGGCTCGATCCTGATGTTCGGGTTTGTCGTCGACGACGGGTTCAGCTACGTGCTGGCGGCAGTGATGCTCGGGGTCGGTTACGGGCTGACCTATTCGGTGATCAATGGCCTGGCGGCCAACGAGGCGCCGGACGGCACCACCGCGCAATCCTTGCTGCTGTTCAGTCTGTCGTACTTTATCGGTGTGTTTGGTTTTCCGTTGCTGGCCGGAAAAATCATCGTGGAACAGGGGATGGCGACGTTGTTGCTCACAGTATTGGCAGTGGCCCTGCTGAACTGGCTGATCAGCGTCGGCCGGCTGGTCTGGCGCCGAACCGTTACCGGCAAAGCGTTGCAGCAGGCCTAGACCGTTCGTCGTCCATCAGGCACCAATCCAAATCGAGGGCGGACCAACATAAGGTAAGGACTCTAATTAAATGGACCTATCCACATCCCTGAAGAGGTAACCATGAACGTCGATAAAAACCTTGAGAAAGAAGTCCTGACCCGTTTGCTGCATGCCCATCCAAGCGGTTTGGGCAAAGAGGTCCTGGACAATTACCGGGGGGAGAAGGTCGTGGCCAGCACTCTCGCCACGCTGCAGAATCGTGGATTGATCCAGCATGGTCATGTGATCTGCAACGAGGCCGGTGAGCACTCGTTGAACTTGCCGATCAAACTCAGTGCCGCAGGGGTTGAGGCGGCGCGCAAGCTGGATATCTAAACGGCTGAGGGCCCCATCGCGAGCAAGCTCGCACACATTTGACCGCATGTCTTCAGAGAGAACTCAGTCGAATGTGAGAGCGAGCCTGCTCGCGAAGGCGGCCGATCAGGCACCGAAAGTCTTGCTGATCAACGCATCCACCTCAGCCGTCCCCGGCGAAGTCGCCGGTCCCCACCGAGTCACCGCCAACGCCGCCGCCGCATTAGCCCGCCGCCCCGCCTCAGCCGCCGACACTCCTTGCGCCAACCCAGCCACAAACACCCCGGCATGGGCGTCTCCCGCGCCGTTGCTGTCCACCGCCTCAACCTTGAAACCCGGCACATGCTGGCGGTTTCCACGCTGGCTAATCCAGCACCCTTGCGGGCCGTCACGAACCACCATCAACACGTCGGCCGGCAGATGATCGGCCAACCGGTTGAACGCCTCGGCAATGCCCGACGCACCGGTAAACTTCAACGCCTCGACACTGTTGCTGGTCCACAGATCGATGCGTGCCAGCAAGGCTTGCATCAACGGCTCATCCGGCGAATCCACCAGCGGGCCCGGATCGAACACCACGTTGATTCCTCGCGGCAAATCCAGCACCCAATCCACCAGCGCCCGGGCTTTGCCGCCATGCAGCAGGCTGTAGCCGCTGACGTAGACATAGTCACCCGCCTCGGCCGGCACGCTGGTCAAATCCTCGGCAGTCAGCTCACCTTCGGCACCGATATAGGAAATGAAACTGCGCTCGGCCGACGCTTCGGTCAACGCGACGCACAATCCAGTATCCCGTTCGGCGCAGTGAGTGATGCCGATCCGAATGCCTTCAGCCTTCATCGCTTCACGGGCAAGATCACCGAAACGCCCAGTTCCGTGGCGCCCGAGGTAAACCACCGGCAGACCATTGCGCTGGGCGGCAGCCATCACATTGAAGCCGCCGCCAGCCTCGAAACTGGCGGATTGCGCCAGCACGTCGCCGCCAGAATGCGGCAGTTTATTCACGGCCATGACCAGGTCGATCATGACCTGGCCGGTGTGCAGCAATCTAGGCATGAGCATTCTCGGTCAACGCGGCGCGGCGATCCCTGGCGCCACCCAGTACAAAGTAAATCCCGCCCGCCACCAGGAACGTCACGATCCAGCCGAGGCCGTTATGACCCAGCCATGAGTCGGACAGGAAGCCGCGGAACCACACGGTTTGTTCGGTCGTGCCGATGGTGGTGAAGCTGAAGCCCAGCACGATCGCCACCGCCCACGCACCAAAAGCGCGCCACTCGACACCGCCGTTGTACCAGTAAGCGCTGCTCGGGCTGACGTCCAGCAGGTCTTTGGGGCTGTAGTAATGACGATGGATCAGGTCAACGACGAAGATCCCGACCCACGCGGTGATCGGCACGGCCAGCAGCGAAATGAAGGTAATGAACGGGCCGTAGAAACTGTCGGCGATCAGCATGAAATAGATCGAACCGGCGAAGATCGCGACAATGTCCACCACCACCGCGTAGACACGTTTGACCTTCAAACCGAGTGTCAGCGTGGTCAAACCAGCGGAGTACACCGACAGGTTGTTCGACAGCAGCAACCCACCGAACGCGGTGATCAGGTACGGCACGGCCATCCAGGTCGGCAGCATGTCGCGGATCGCTATGATCGGGTCAGTGGCCGAGGCCAGATCGTTGTTGCCCACCGACAGCAGACCGCCGAGGGTGATCAGCAACACCAGCGGAATCCCCGCACCGAACGCCGCCGACGCCACCAGGCGTGCGGCTTTGACGCTGCGGTGCTGGTAGCGCGACATGTCGGCACCGGCGTTGGCCCAACCAATCCCGGTGCCGGCAGCCATGGTGCCGACGCCAATGATCATCGCGCTAAGCGGTGCCGGTGTGGCATTGAACACCGCGCTCCAGTCGATGGTGGCGCAGAGGAAACCGCCGACCAGAATGTTCAGCGCACCGAACACGTAGGTTGCCCACTTCTGGATCACCAGCAAGGTGGCGTGACCGAGGCCCGACACCGACAGGGTCAGCAGCACGAAAATCGCAATGAAGATCAACGTCAGCACAGGTGCGCTTTTGGCTTCCACCGGCGAGCCGAACAGGATCGAGCACAGCGACAGCAATACGAATGCGGCGGTGGTGGTGTTGACGGTTTCCCAGCCCAGACGCGACATCAGCGAGACCAGGGTCGGCCCGATGTTGCCGCGTACGCCGAAGATCGCTCGCGACAACGTCAGGCTCGGTGCGCGACCACGGCGACCCGCAATGGAGATGATCCCGACCACCGCGAAGGAACCGGCAGCCCCCAGGATCGCGACGATAATCGCCTGCCAGATTGCCAAGCCGCGAAAGGCTACAAGGGTCGCACCCAGCGGCAAGCCGAGGATGGAGATGTTGGCCGCAAACCAGACCCAGAACAGTTGCAGCGGATGACCGTTGCACTCCGCTTCCGGTACAGGCTCGATGCCACGGGTTTCCAGTTGCCCGGCGCTTGGCCCGGCGTTCGATGAACTCATGAAAAATGCTCCTGTTGCCATTGTTGTGGTTGTCGGCAAGACAGATTGTCGAGATTTGGCAGCGCGCGTCTCAGCGCAGGGCGAGGAGCCCTTTTACCAAAAGCTCCAGCTCCAGATCGTTAACGGTTTTGACCTTGTCGATCATCGCCGCCGGCCAACTCTCAAGGCCCAGGCAGGCCCCGAGCATGGCGCCGAGAATCGCCGCGATGGTGTCGGTGTCGCCGCCAAGGCTGGCGGCCATGCACAGCGCTTCGAACGCGTTCATTTCACCAATGGCCACTTGCTGGGCCAGGGCAAACGAGACCACCACCGATTCCTGTGAAGCCACCGAAGTGCCGATCACGTCGTACATCAAATCCGCCAGCAACGCCTTGTCGCTGTCGACACTGATGGTCCGCGCCCAGCTGATGCGCGAGGCGATGCGTCCGCCAGCCACCCAGTTACCGTGGCTTTCAGCTTGCTGAGCGATTTGCTGGCCGAGGTTCAACGCCTCGCCCAGGTCCATGCCGTTGATACCGGCCGAGACTACCGCTGCCACCGCCGCCGCGCTGGAGATGCCCAGCGTGGTGTTGTGGGTGACCTGGCACGCCTGCACGACAGCGTCGATGAAACGCTCAGGGTTGGCGACGTCCGCCGCGATCCCGACCGGCGTGATGCGCATCGCCGCGCCATTGGTGGTGCCGTAGCGCCCCGCTTCTTCCGGCGAGTGGCCGGCGAGGATCATCTCGATGGCACGTTTGGTCGAAGGGCCCAGCAAGTCTTGCGAGCCCTTGGCCTGCATCGCGGCTTCCCATTCGATCAACCGCTGGGCTAGCAGCGACGGTTCGATCCGGCCCTCGCCTTCAACCAGCAAATGGCCGACCAGAATCGCCTGTTCGGTGTCATCGGTGATCGAGCCTTTGAGCATGTTGGCGGCGATCGGCTGATCGGGGCCTGCATCTTCCAGGTCAGTGATCTCGCCGAAGCGCACCTTGATCTCGGCACGGCTCAGGGATTGGGTCGGCATGCCCAACGCATCGCCCAGGGCCAATCCGTAGAACGCGCCGAGGGCACGGTTGAGCGCGGTCACTTTGACTCTCCAAACTGCAGGTGCAGGCGAAAATGCACCGGATCGAGCAAGCTTTCGACCTGCTCCATGAAGCGGTTTTTCCGGTCGTACGTGGTGCGCAAGGCCTTGAGGAAAACCGTGCCTTCCGGACAGCCGAGCAGTTCGGCGTCTTCGGCGTTCAAGGGTTCGGCGCCGATCCATTGATCGCCGCGCTCGCCGATATAGCCGTAGGCGGCCAGGGTGATGGTCAGGGAGTTGTCGATAAGACCGACCCGCGGCAGGCTTTCCAGGCCCCCGGTGGCGGGCATCAATGAGCGTTCAAGGGAGACCAGTTTGCCTTCGTTGGAACGGCGGCGACGGTCGAGGGTAATGAATTGGTCGGTGCCGAAACGCGGCAACAGGTCAGGACGGGTGACCGCCTCCAACCGCAGCAGTTCGGTATTGATCAGCGCCCCGCTGTCGGCCAGGGCCTGGGCCCAGCCGCTGCGCTGATCGAGCACCACACCGTCGAAGGTGACGATGGAACCCACCCCGCTTTGCGTCGCGATGTAATTGCGCCGTTTCAACTCAGCCAGGGCTTCGCGCAGCGTGCCGCGGCTGACTTTGAATTCTTGAGCCAATTGATGCTCGCCCGGCAGCAGAAAGCCGTCCTCCATGAGGCCGTTTTCGATGCGTCGGATGAGTTCGTCGACCACCCGTTGTTTCTTGTCAAATCGTACCTGTCTAATCATGTACAAAGTGATAACCGAAACGGGGCTGGGCAAGCAAGGGATATTTAGGGGAAGTGACGGAGGGATGTTCGAAAGTGACCGCTGCGCGGTCTAGTGTGGGAGCGGGCTTGCTCGCGAAGGCGGCGTGTCATTCAGCAATTATGTTGACTGACACGCCGCCTTCGCGAGCAAGCCCGCTCCCACATTGAATCGCCTGCACCTACAGACTTTGTGCAGGACCAGGTTAATCAGCGTTGTTTGAGGCGGTCAATCACCACGGCCAACAACAGGATCGAACCCCGAATCACATACTGATAAAACGTATCGATGTTCTTCAGGTTCATCGCATTCTCGATGATCGCCAGAATCAGTACCCCGGCAATCACATGCCGAATCATGCCGATCCCGCCGCTCAACGATACCCCGCCCAACACACAGGCAGAAATCACCGTCAGCTCAAAACCCTGGCCAATCATCGGCTGACCGGACGTCATGCGCGACGCCAGAATCACCCCGGCCAACGCCCCGATCAACCCGTGCACGGCGAAGATGATGATCTTGGTCCGGTCAACGTTCACCCCGGCCAGCAGTGCCGCTTCCTGGTTTCCGCCGATGGCCATGGTGTTGCGCCCGTAGGTGGTGTAATTCAGCAACCAGCCGAAAAACAGGAAGCAGACAATGGTGATCAGGATCGGCACCGGCACACCCAACAACTGGCCGTTACCGAAGACGAAGAACTGCTCTTGCGACACGCCCACCGCTTTGCCGTTGGCGAAGATGTAAGCCAGGCCGCGAACGATCTGCATGGTCGCCAGTGTGGTAATCAACGCATTGACCCGCAACTTGGCGATCACGATGCCGTTGATCAACCCAACGATCAGCCCCATGAACAGCGCCGCCACCACACCGAGAAACACGCTGTCGGTGTCGCGCATTACCACCGCTGCGACCACGCCGGCGCAGGCAATCACCGACCCCACCGATAAATCGAAGTGCCCGGACGCCAGGCAATACAACATGGTGCAAGCGGCAATCCCCGTCGTCGAAATCGCCAGGCCCAGGCCGCGCATGTTCAGCGGCGAGAGGAAGTTGTCGATCAGCAAGGTGCAGAGCACGAATATCCCGACGGCCGCCAGCAGCATCACCCAGTCATCGAGAAAGCGCCGCAGGTCCAGAGGTTTGCGCTGGGTGGGCAAAGCGTTGTTTTGGATTGTCATAGTCACCTCTCAGTTCGCCACGCCGTCAGCGCGTTGGCGCGGCAAAGCCAGTTGCAGCAGGTTGGATTCATTGGCCTCTGCGCGAGACAACTCGCCGCGCATCGCGCCTTCGCAGAGCACCAGGATGCGGTCGGAAATACCCATCACTTCCATCAGGTCGCTGGAGACCACGATTACAGCGATGCCGCTGGCAGCCAGGTTGTGGATGATCTGGTAGATCTCGGCTTTGGCGCCGATGTCGATGCCGCGAGTCGGTTCGTCGAGCAGCAGGACTTTCATCGGCATCGACAGCCAGCGGCCGAGAATGGCCTTCTGCTGATTGCCACCGGACAGGTACATGATTTTCTGCGCCGCGTTGGGGGTCTTCACTTTCAGCGCTTTGATCTGCTTGTCGGCGTTGTCCTTTTCCCACAGGCCACGCAACAGGCAGCCGAAGGTGGAGTGGGCACCGCGGGCGCTGATGTTGATGTTCTCGGCGACGCTGGCGAGCGGCAGGATGCCCTCTTTCTTGCGGTCCTCGGGGCACAGCAGAATCCCGGCGGCAATCGCGTCGCGGGGTGAACGCAACTTCAGTTCATGACCGCGCAATTCCAGGCGCCCGGCGGTGTTGCGCTCAAGGCCACTGAGCATGCGGAACAGCTCGGTACGACCGGCGCCGACCAAGCCGAACAGCCCGAGAATCTCGCCTTCGTGCACCTCGAAACTCACCGGCTCACGCAAACCCGGGCCCAGCAAACCGTCGACCTTGAGCGCCACCGCGCCACGCTGACGGTGGCGGTAATCGTAGATGTCCTGAATATCGCGACCGACCATGCAGGTCACCAACTGATCATGAGTCAGCTCGCTCATGTCCTCGAACGTGCGCACAAAGCGACCGTCCTTGAACACCGTCACCGCATTGCAGATGCGGAACACTTCTTCCATGCGATGGGAGACATAAAGCACCACTTTGCCTTCGTCGCGCAGGCGACCGATGATCGCCATCAAACGATCAATTTCCCGCGCAGAAAGACTGCTGGTCGGTTCGTCAAACGCGATCACATGCGCACCACGGGACAAGGCCTTGGCGATTTCCACCAATTGCCGCTGACCGAGGGACAGGCGCCCTACTTTCTCTTGCGGATCGATTTCATCGGCCAGGTCTTTGAGGCAGGCCAATGCCTGTTGCCGCAACGCACCGCGATTGATCAGGCCGAAACTGGCCGGAAGATGCCCCAGGAACAGATTCTCTGCCACGGTCATTTCCGGGACCAGGTGCAGTTCTTGATGGATCACTGCGACGCCACTGCCGATGCTGTCGGCGGTGGACTTGAAGACCCTCGTCTGCTCGCCGATCTGCAGGTCGCCGCTGCTCGGGGTGTAAGCACCGCCGAGGATTTTCAGCAGGGTCGATTTGCCGGCGCCGTTCTCGCCCATCAAGGCGTGAACCTGCCCCGGGTGGGCGACGAAGCTGATGCCATCCAGCGCCTTCACCCCGGGAAAGGTCTTGCCAATCCCGTTGAAGCGCAAGCTGCCACTAAAAGAACAGCCGCTGTGTTGTTGTGTTTTTGTTAGCGCCATAACCACCTCTTCACACAGACCAGGCAGCCCCGTCGCCAGGGCCACCAATGAAATCAACCGGCCCTCAGTTCCAGAGGCCGATCTTTTCCAGTTCCTGCTTGAAGTTCTCGCGAGTGATCAGCGTTACGTCGTCCATCGCGGTGTACTTCGGCGGTTCTTTTCCGGTGGTGACCCACTCGTACATCATGCTGGCGGTGTTGTAGCCCTCGATGTGCGGGCTCGGCAACATCGAGCCGAAGAAGCCGCTGTTGGCTTTCTTCAATTCGCCGATGGCGTCGGTGCCGTTGATGCCGATGCCGATCACATTGGCCGCGGCAAAACCGGCGCTCTCGGTGGCGCGCACGCCGCCCAGCACGGTGTTGTCGTTCATGCCGCCGATGATCAGGTTTTTCGCCGCGCTCGGCAGTTTCACCAGCGCCGAGTTGGTGGCGTCCATGCTGCCCGGTACGTCGAGGGTTTTCAGCGCCGAGAACAGAATGTGGTCTTTCGGCAGGCCTGCGTCTTCCAGCGCTTTGACCGAACCGTCGGTGCGTTTCTTGCCGGTGTCGAGTTCGTTGAAGGTGTTGATCACCGCGTAGGTGTCTTTCCAGTCCCAGCCGCGTTTCTTCGCTTCGGTGGCCATAGCGTTGCCTTGTTTCTGGCCGACTTCGAACGCGGCCATACCGAGGTAAGGAACGTGTTCCATGAACTTGCCGCTGGCATCGACGAAGCGGTCATCGACTGCGATGACTTTCAAACCGTTGAGTTTGGCTTTGGCCATGATCGCAGGTCCCAGGGATACGTCTGGCGGGCAGATCACAAAGCCCTTGGCACCGTTGGCGGCAAGGCTGTCGATGGCCGAGAGGGTTTTCTCGCCGTCCGGCACGGCGATCTTGATGACGGTGAAGCCCTTCTCTTTCCCGGCCTTTTCGGCGAATGCCCATTCGGTCTGGAACCAGGGCTCTTCCGCCTGCTTGACCAGAAAGCCGATCTTCACTTCCTCGGCCGCCAGCAACGTACTGCTCAGGCTGACCGCGGTGACCGCCAAAGCGGCACAGCACAGGGTACGGATCCCACGACGACGATTCATAAGCTGACTCCTTGTTATTTTTTTTGAGCGTTATTTGAAAGCCAATCAAACCGTACAGCTAATAGTCATATCGTATGATGATTGGATTTCAGACGTAGTATCGCGCCTGAAACCCCATTGACTCAGTCGTGGTACATGACCGAACGACCGCCATCGATGGTGATGCACGAAGCATTGATGAAGGGCGCTTCATCGCTGGCCAGGAAAACCGCCGTCATGGCGACTTCGATCGGCTGGCCAATGCGACGTGGCGGATGCAGATCGAAAGCGCGCTGACGCTCGGCATACGGGTCGGCAAAACCGTTCCAGTAATCGACGTTCAGCTGGGTTTCGATGTAACCCGGCGCGATGGCGTTGACGCGAATGCCTTTTGGCGCGTACTCGATGCCCAGGGCTCGGGTCAGGCCGAGCAAACCGTGTTTGGCCACCGGGTACGGGAAACAGCCGGGAATGATGTGAGTGGAATGAGTCGAGGCGATGTTGATGATGCTGCCAATGCCCTGCTCGATCATCTGCGGCAGCACCGCTTTGCAGCCATACCAGGCACCGTCCAGGTCGATGGCGAAGCAGCGGCGCCAGTCTTCCTCGGTCATTTCCAGCGGATCGCGGAACACATTGACCCCGGCGCAATTGACCAGCACGTCGATCCGTCCGTGACGCTCGATCGCCAGTTTGGCCATGGCGTGCAAGTCCTGCTGACGCGATACATCGGCCTTGATTGCCTGAACATCAAAGCCTTTGTCCCTCCAGTGAGCCGCGACCTTTTCGACTTTCTCACCCTGGATATCGCTGATGATCAGCTTGGCCTGCTGGGAAGCGAACGTCGCGACAATCGCCTCGCCGATTCCCTGAGCGGCGCCGGTCAGCAGCACGACCTTGTTTTTCAGGCGCTCACCCTTCGGCGGTTCGGGCACCGGTGGCAAGGAAAGAGGTTCAGCCATGGATCAAGACTCCTTTTCGAGCGCACGACAAAAACCGGGCATCTGTCGATGTCCGGTCAAAAGGCTTTTTGGAAAATCGCTGCATCACTTCACCTGTTTTGTTTTTTTAAGTGTGAGTGCGTGTAACTGATGGAGCCGACTATAAACCCGACTGCCAAATAATCTCAATATATAATTTTACATCCCATATTTTGGGATTTATCCGGCAAACCGATTACAGGTTTTTCCGGGCACATCGACTCGAATCGACAGCAACGCGCCGTCCAACGGATGGTTGAGCGGGCTCGCGGCGCTGGTGATGTAAAGGGTTTTGAGGTCATCACCCCCGAATACGCAACTGGTGGGGCGGCTGATTGGCAGCTCGATCACGCGATCAACCTGCCCGTCCGGTGTCAGCCGAAGCAGACAGCTACCATCCCAGCGGGCGTTCCAAATGTAACCTTCGGCATTCATCGCCGAGCCATCCGGCACACCGCGTTCATGGGGCCCAAACCAGATGTGGGCCGGGTCGAGGCTGCCGTCGGTGCGGATGAAATACTGATAGAGCGTACGGTCGAGGCTGTCGGCGAAATACACGGTGGTCGCGTCGTCGCTCCACAGCAACGTGTTCGGGATGCCCAACCCTCTAAGCAACGGCGTGACCCGAGCATCGCGATCGATGCGAAACAGGCCACCGGAACGCCGCACAATGGGCACGTCTTCGCCCTGCCCGCCGATGTTGTTCTGCATGGTGCCGAGCCAGAGCCGGCCCTGAGCATCGCAGCGGGCTTCATTGGTGCGATTGCCGGGTTGTGGATCAGCGACGCAGAGCAAGGTCAATCGTGGTTCCAGGCCGGGGGAATCCAGATCGAGTCGATACACGCCGCTGTTCAACGTCACCAGCGCATCGCCGCTTTCGCAGGGGATGAAGGCGGACACATGCTCGGGCATCTGCCAGATCTGCACGTTGGCACCAATCAGCCGCAGCGCCTGTTGACCGGCGATATCAACCCAGTACAGCGCCTGGGTCGGCGCGTCCCAAAACGGGCCTTCGCCCAGTCGCGCCCGGTGTTCGGTAACCGCAGTCCACGTCATGAAACCTCCTGCTTTTTTTATTGTTGTCAGCTGGCCTTTTTGTCGGCCATGACTTGCGGGTAGAAGCGCTTGATGGCCAGGTCGGCGTTATCGATCAGGGTCATGCAGGCCCAGACTCCCCGCGCGGCATCCCGGGCGGCGATGGCCTCGGCCATCTCTTTGTGAATCGGTAGCGTGCGGCGCAGTTCGTCCGGGTCGGCGGCGGACACTTCGAACGACACCGCCAGCAGCGCGCCGAGGGCCGGGACCGTTTGTTCGATGAATTGATTGTGGCTGGCAGCAAGGATGCACTCGTGGAAGAGCTGGTCGGCGCGGTTGTAATCGATGCCGCTGTCCACTGCCCGCTCCAACGCGTTGTAAGCCTGAAGGATGGCGTGAACCTGCTCGACGGTAGCGCGCTCGCAAGCCCAGCGCACGGCCATTGGTTCGATGGTGCGGCGCAGGTCGAGCAAGTCGTCGACAAAGTTTTCCGGCAAGCCGCTGCGCGACAGCCAGCCTACGACTTGCGGATCAAAGAGGTTCCAGCGGCGCACTGGTAGTACCCGCGTGCCGACCTTCGGCCCGACTTCGAGCATGCCCTTGGCGACCAGGGTTTTGATGGCTTCGCGGATAACGGTGCGGCTGACACCGAGTTGCTCGCCCAGGTCGGCTTCGACCTTGAGCGTCTCACCCGGCTTGACCTGCCCCGTGGCGATCCAGCAACCCAGCCAATCGACCGTCGACGCATGAAAACTGCTGGACATGGACACCTCTATTCAGGGACGGCACAAAGCCGTTCGCGATGGGTGTCCACGCTAATCATCATATGATTGGGTGTCAATTTGATTTTTTCTGTCTGACGGCGTTCAGGCGAGCGATTTGAACGAACCCACTTTGTGACCTACGGTTAGCCGCGACAGATCAAGCAGTCAATAGCATCTGTTCCACTCAAGTCCCCTATCGACAGGTATAAGCATGAACATGGATGCGTCTACGCAATACCCGATTGTTTTGGTCCACGGCCTTTTTGGCTTCGATAAAATTGCCGGTTATCCCTACTTCTTCGAAATCAAGGAAGCCCTGGAACATGCTGGCGCCAAAGTGTTTGCCGTTAACATTCCAGCCGTTAACGGAAACGAGGAGCGCGGTAAAAAACTGCTCGAACACGTCAACCGTATTTTGCAGGAAACGGGAGCCACCAAGGTCAATCTGATCGGCCACAGCCAAGGTCCGCTGGCTGCACGCTACGTAGCGGCGCTACACCCGGAAAAGGTCGCATCAGTCACTTCTGTCAGCTGCCCCAATCATGGCTCCGAGATTGCCGACCAATTGCATAAGGCGCTGACACCTGGTGAGTTGCCCGAAGCGCTCGTACTAGCCCTGTTCAAAGCAGTCGGCACCTTCATTTCGTTGATCAGCGACCATCCGGAAAACCCTCAGGACCCTCAAGCAGCCTTCGAATCGTTGACCAGCGCAGGTTTGGCAGCCTTCAATAAGAAGTACCCGCAAGGGCTACCAGAACATTGGGGTGGGGAAGGCAACGAAATTGAAAACGGCGTGTACTACTACTCCTGGAGCGGGATCCTGCAAAATTTTCAAAGTCTGCAACCTCTCGATCCGTCCCACTTGAACTGTATCGTGCTGTCGAAGTTATTTTATAAAGAGAAACACGCCAACGATGGGCTAGTCGGACGGTACAGCTCGCACCTGGGCAAAGTCATTCGTTCGGATTACCCAATGGATCATTTCGACGCAGTCAATCAAATGGCCGGGATCACGAGTTGGAACGTAAGCCCAGTCCACCTCTATCTTGAACATGCTGCTCGGCTTAAGGACAAAGGTTTGTAGGTAAAAAAAAATGGCCCACCTGATAGCGGGCCATTTTCCAGAACACAGCAACTCGGCGAGTTACGGCTCAAGCCCGATGGGAAAGAACTCGCCACCGCTCCACACGCCCAGCCATCGTTGCCCGTCGATCTCGCGGGTAACGGCCAGCTCCACGAGTTGGTAGAACACGTTGCGGTGGATCAGGGCTTCGAGGTTGGTGCGCACATGCACGTAGGGCGCAGGTTCCTGCGTGACCGGGTCGATCACCACGCGCATGGGGTGTTCGGTGCCGGCCTCGGCGGTCTCGTCAACATTGGTGGTAAAGCGCAGGAGTTGTGCTTCACCTTCGCCTTCGACATCCACGGCAATCGCCACGAAGGGCGCGTCGTCGACCTTGATGCCAACCTTCTCGACCGGGGTAATGAGGAAGTAATCGTCACCATCGCGACGAATGATGGTGGAGAACAGCTTGACCATCGGCTTGCGCCCGATTGGCGTGCCCAGGTAATACCAGGTGCCGTCACGGGCGATACGCATGTCGATGTCGCCGCAGAAGTCGGGGTTCCACAGGTGGACCGGCGGCAAGCCTTTGGTTTTGGGGATTTGCCCCAACAGATCGTTGGCTTTTTGCGGGCCACTCATGGCGTTCTCCTTTTGAATTACTGGTCGCTGAGCCCCAGCAGGCTGCGCGCGTATTGTTCAAGCGGCGGGCCCATCAGGTCTTCTGGCTTTTTGTCGTGGAACGTCAGTAAACCGCCACGACCCTTGATCCGTGCAGTATCAATCAAATACTGGGTGCTGGTCTCGATCAACATGATTTGAATGACACCACCGTCGATACCGAGGCGATCCAAGGCTTCCTGATCGAGCCACTCGTCCGAGTTGCCAATACGGTCATCAGACTTGGCGAACCGGGTATAGAGCAGGTAATGGGCACCGGCGGCACGGGCTTCGCCCATGGCTTGATCAAGACCTTCCGGGGCACGGGCGCGGCGGACCATGGGGAAGTATTCGACAAAGCCATCGAAGGCGACTTCGGCGATCACGTTAGGTCGTGGGTAAACAGTACTGCCCGGCGGCACAAAGGCGCCCTGGGCGATATAGACGAATGAGTCCGGTTGGATGCGCAGGTTATTCACACGGCGGCTGTCGCTATGGTCGAGCAACCCCGCGTCGCTCATGTGGTAGCGAGTCCCTTCAGCCAGATCGCTGACATTCATGCAGCCACCAAGCGCCAAAACGGCCAGCAGCAAAACCAGGCTACGCATCCTACCCTCCAGAGGCCGGTGACGGAAAACCGGCGAATGGCCATTGGATGCAGCTTCCGCGCCAGCTCGGTGTGGCAGGATCTGTGTTTAGCCGCCGATGATTTTCATGATGGTCGCGCCACCGGAAAATGCCACTTCCTGCTTATCGCCCAAGGCTTTCACCAAGAGTCTCTGCAAGGCGGGCAAAGCTTGATGACGGGGCTTGTCCAGCAGGTCGCCAACATAGTGGCGGTTGCTCGACGACAGGCAGCCATGCAGCCAGCCCGTGGAGGACAGACGCAGCCGCGAACAGGTGCGGCAGAATGGAACGCTTTCGTTGGCGATAACGCCGAAGTAGCCCTGCCCCGGAATTTCATAACGCACGGCGGTGGCATCTACGGGCGCATCAGCCTGAAGGTATTCGTAGCGTTCGCCGATCAGGCTGAGCAATTGCTGAAGGCTGACGAACTGTTGCAGGAAAGCATTGGAATCGCTGGCCAGGTGCCCCATGCGCATCAACTCGATGAAGCGAAGCTCATAGCCGCGCTCCAGACAGTAATCGAGTAGCGGCATCACTTGATCGAGGTTCTGCCCACGCAGCGGCACCATATTGACCTTGATCTTCAGGCCGGCGGCGCTGGCCTGATCCATACCGTCGAGCACAGTCGCCAGATCGCCGCCACGGGCAATGCTGCGAAAGGCGCTGGCATCCAGGGTATCGAGGGAAACGTTGATGCGACGAATGCCAGCGTCCACCAGTAGTGGCAGCTTCTTCGCCAGCAGCTGACCGTTAGTGGTCAGACTGATGTCCGCCAGGCCCATCTGCCCGACAGCGGTCATGAAGGTTTCGAGTTTGGGGCTGACCAGCGGCTCGCCGCCGGTGATGCGCAAACGCTCAATGCCCGCCGCTTCAATCAGATAGGCCACGCCACGCGCCATGGCCTCAGCCGACAATTCATCCTGCGCAGCGACCAACCGCTTGCCGTTGGGCACGCAGTAGGTACAAGCGTAATTGCAGGCTGAAGTCAGACTGATTCGCAAATTGCGAAAACGCCTGCCTTGACGGTCAACGATCATGGATTACTCCGGCGGAAGAATATTCGGACCGCTAAAACTTGACTCACAAATCAAGTTTTAGCAAGTCCTATGCCTGAGTATATTCCTGCGGTACTGCACCACGTAGCAAAATAATGGCGCAATAAGGCAACTGAATGGTTCAGCTGCTCGGGGTGTCGCTATCGCGCTTGCGCTTGTTGCCCATGCGCACGCCGATGTCCATCAGGAACTGGAAGAAGCCTTCCTGATCTTCCAGCACGTTGCTCCAGAACGGCGAGTGATACAGCGCCACGGCGCCGTGCACCAGCGCCCAGGAGGCGCAGTAATGGAAATAAGGCGGTACGTCTTCGAGCTTGCCTTCGCTGATCCGGCCTTTGATGAGCAGGGTCAGGCGTTCGAAGTTCGAGGCGCGAATCTTGTGCAGCTCCTCGACCATCTCCGGCACCTGATTGCCCTTTACCACCTTCTCTTCCAGGCGATCGAACAACCGATAGCGTTGCGGGTCGCGCATGCGGAATTCGAAGTAGGCCCGGGACAGAGCTTCCTTGTCCTTGTCGACATCGGCCGAATGCAACAGCTCGTTCAAATCGCGCTCGTAATCGAGCATCAGGCGCAGATAGATCTCAGCCTTGGATTTGAAGTGCTTGTAGATCGTGCCTTTGCCGATACCGACGGCATCAGCAATCATCTCGACGGTGACACTGTCTTCACCTTGATCGAGGAACAGCTTGAGCGCGGTATCGAGAATTTCTTGCTCGCGGCGACGAAACTCACGGACCTTACGAGGTTCTTTGTGCATAAGAAAAGGTCTGTAGGGGTCAAAATTCGAAGCCGCGTATTATGCCTAACTTGCGCAAAAATGCACGGATCATCCGACCATATATGTGTTTCTTGATGAATTCCGGCAGCCTCGCAGATTAATGAGAACTCAACCGAAGCGCCCGTATTCCAAATTTGTTTAAAAACCGTCGCCGGTAAACTGGACTCGGCGCAATACTGATCAATACTTCAACTGTCGGCGGGACATCTCCCCCAAGTGTTGCGCCGATATAGGTACCAACGGACCGCGTGCCTTTGTTTTACTCCTAATGGTCTTAACCCGGATTCACCCCCCAGAACCCGGGTTTTTTTTGCCTGCGATTTAACCTTTCACATGCGCCAGCGGAAACAGCCGCTTGAAATTCTCGGTGGTTTGCTCGGCGAACCGCTCGTAGGGCTCACCTCGCAACATTGCCAGAAATTCCGCTACGTCGCGCACGTACTGCGGCAGGTTCGGCTTGCCACGATGAGGGATCGGCGCCAGGTAAGGCGAGTCGGTTTCCACCAGCAATCGATCAGCCGGCACTTTACTGGCCACGTCACGCAGAGCGTCGGCATTGCGGAAAGTGACAATCCCGGACAAGGAAATGTAATACCCCATGTCCAATGCTGCTTTGGCCATGTCCCAGTCTTCGGTGAAACAATGCAGCACACCAGCCTGTGGCAGCGCCGCTTCACGCAGGAGGTTCAACGTATCGGCGCGGGCACCACGGGTGTGAATGATCACCGGTTTGCCTGTCTGCTGCGCCGCTTGCAGATGCAGGCGAAACGATTCCTGCTGCAACTCCGCCGCTTCCGGCTCGTAGTGATAATCCAGACCGGTTTCACCGATCGCGACCACACGCGGGTGGTTGAGCTCGCGCAACAGCCAATCCAGTGCTGGCGCGGCGCCCGGTTGCACGTCCAGCGGATGCACGCCAACCGAACAGTCGACGTCGTCGTAACGCTCGGCCAGGGCTTTGACGTCGGCGGCATTCTCGACGCTGACGCCGATACACAGAAAGTGCCCTACCCCGCGCAGACGGGCCGCATCAAGTGCAGCATCCAGAGAGCCGTCGTGGGCGGCGAGGTCGAGGCGATCAAGGTGACAATGGGAATCTACGAGCATAAAAGGGCTGCAACTTACATCGTATGAGTGGGACGGTCGGACTTCAGGGCTCCGGCCAGATGGGTTTCGATTCGACTGCGCGCGGTATTGTCGCCATCGTCGAATTGTACGCCGACCCCGGCGGCCCGGTTGCCCTGCGCACCTTTGGGGGTGATCCAGGTGACCTTGCCGGCGACCGGAATCTTCTCCGGCTCGTCCATCAGGTTCAATAGCATGAATACCTCATCGCCCAACTTGTAACTCTTGTTGGTCGGGATAAACAGGCCACCGTTCTTGATGAACGGCATATAAGCCGCGTAAAGCACGGACTTGTCTTTGATCGTCAGGGACAAAATGCCGTTGCGTGGCCCCGGATTGACGAGTTCATTCATGCTGACCTCCGTTGCTGATGCTCAGAGTCTAGTGTCCCGTCTCACAAACAGTATTTGCAAGACAGGATACTAAGCACAGACGGTCACTTCTGGGTAGGCAAACCCACCCATTGCACCAAAAGCGCCTCCAGCAACAACACCCGATTGAGGTTGGCTTTGCTCATCACTTTCTGGCGCTGGGCGAGGATCCAGTCCTGAATATTCAGGACTTTGTCCTGGCCGGCTTTCTGCGCCAGGTACTGAATCACCTTGCGCATGTCCGTCAGTCCGAGCCCTTCTTCATCCTGCGTCAGTTGATAGCGCAGGATCAGGCTCGACCAGTCGCAGAACCAGTCGAACAACAGCAACAGCGGAATCGCATTCCAGCCTTCGGCCAGTTGCGTCGGTGACTGTTGCTGCTTGAGCAACTTCTTCACGCCATCGACCACCAGCGCCCGCTGCTCGCGCACGCCCTGGGCCTGCAAGTTGACGGCGGCCAGTGGCGAACCGGCGGCCAGGGTCAGCAACTCGATGCGCTCTTCTTCCGAGCAGTCCGGCAAAGCCTTCGCCAGCCACGCAAGACTCATGGCTTCGCTCGGTAGTGGACAGGCCTGCTGCACGCAGCGGCTCTTGATCGTCGGCAACAGACGACTGGTCTGGTGGCTGACCAACAGTAAAACTGTATCGCCGGAAGGTTCTTCAAGGCTTTTGAGCAAGGCGTTGGCGGCGTTGATGTTCATCGACTCGGCCGGCTCGACCAGCACCACTTTGCGGCCGCCCATCTGCGCGGTCTGAACCACGAAGCAGACCAGATCACGAACCTGATCGACCTTGATCGCCTTATCGGCTTCTTCCGGCTCCAGAATGTAGTTGTCAGGGTGACTGCCGGCCTTGAGCAACAGACAGGATTTGCATTCGCCGCAAGCATCGTGGGCGGCGCTCGGACGCTGGCACAGCAAACTGGCCATCAAGCGCTCGGCCAGCGCGCGCTTGCCGATCCCGGCCGGGCCATGCAACAGATAGGCGTGAGCATGTTGCTTGCGACCGGCCAAATGCTGCCAGAGACTGTCCTGCCACGGATAGGCTTCAGCCACGGGTCAACTCCAGCAGACGCGGCAACAAGGCATCCAGTGCCTGCTGAACCTGCGCCAACGGCTGGGCGGCATCGACCAGGACATAACGCGCAGGATCCGCTTCAGCACGCTTGAGGAAAGCACTGCGCACCGCATCAAAAAAGGTTCGGCCTTCGAGTTCGAAGCGATCCAGACGACCGCGAGCGCTGGCGCGGGCCAGGCCCACTTCCACCGGCAGATCGAAAATCAACGTCAGGTCCGGGCGCAGATCGCCCTGGACGAAGGCTTCCAGGGTCGCGATGCGCTCCAGCGACAGGCCGCGACCGCCACCCTGATAGGCGTAGGTCGAATCGGTAAAGCGATCACACAGGACCACCGCACCGCGGGCCAGCGCCGGGCGAATCACCTCGGCCAGATGCTGGGCTCGCGCGGCGAACACCAATAGCAACTCGGTGTCGGGGTTCATGACTTCGTCAACCGGCGCCAGCAGCACTTCGCGGATCCGCTCGGCCAACGGCGTGCCGCCTGGTTCGCGAGTCAGCACGACCTCGATACCCGCGGCGCGCAGACGCTCGGCCAGGTATTCGCGATTGGTGCTCTTGCCGGCCCCTTCCGGGCCTTCCAGGGTAATAAACAAGCCAGTCACAGGCAGTCCTTAGTCAGAGTCATTGCGGGCTTTGCGGCGCGGTTGCATCCGGTTCGGGCGCGGGTGCAGCTGCGGGTTCTTGAGCGGGTTCTGGAGCAGGCTCCGGTGATGGCGACTGGTCAGGCGCTTGCAGCTCTGTTGGCGCCGCCTGAGCAGGTTCTTGTGGCGGCACTTGCGGCAAAGCCTCGGGGACTGTGTCGGGCGAAGCAGCCGGAATCGGTGCCTGCTCATCCGTCGCCTCTGGCGCCGTAGCCGGCGCCGGGCTGGAGCGGTAGTCGGCACGGCGCTTGATCTGGAACTCACGCACAGCGTTATTGTGCGCGTCCAGATCATCGGAGAACACGTGGCTGCCATCACCACGAGCAACGAAATAGAGGCTATTGCCAGCCACCGGATTCAGCGCTGCATGAATCGCTTCGCGGCCGACCATGGCGATCGGGGTCGGCGGCAGTCCCGAAATCATGTAGGTGTTGTACGGCGTCGCTTCCTTGAGATGGGCGCGAGTCAATTTGCCGTTGTAACGATCACCGAGGCCGTAGATCACGGTCGGATCGGTCTGCAACAACATGCCTATTTCCATGCGTCGTACAAACACGCCAGCGATTTGCCCGCGCTCCTGCGGCACGCCGGTTTCCTTCTCCACCAGCGAGGCCATGATCAGCGCCTGATAGGGCTCGGTGTACGGCACGTCAGCGGCGCGCTGGCTCCACTCCTTGGCCAGGACTTCGTCGAGGCGGTCGTAGGCTTTTTTCAGCAGCTCGACATCGGTCATGCCGCGCACGAAGCGATAGGTGTCAGGGAAGAATCGCCCTTCCGGAAAAATCCCGGTGTGGCCGAGTTTGTCCATCACCTCGCTATCACTCAAACCGTCGAGGGTCTTTTCAAGTTTTTCATCCTTGGCCAAAGCAGCGCGGACCTGATGGAAATTCCAGCCCTCGACCAGGGTCAGGCTGTACTGAACCATTTCCCCGCGTTTCCACAGGTCAATCAGTCCTTCGACGGTCATGCCGGGCTGCATGCGGTATTCGCCCTTGTGCAACGGTTGTTTGGCGAGATTGAAGCGCCAATACACCCGCAGCCAGAAGGCGTCCTTGATAACGCCATCGGCTTCGAGTCGATAGAAGGTGCGGGTCGGTGTCGTGCCTTTGGGCACTTCCAGCAGCTCTTCCTGAGTGATATTCAGCGGCTGTTCCAGCGCCGAATGGATTTTCCAGGCGGAGGCGCCCAGACACAGCCCTGCCAGAACCAATCCGGTTTCCAGCAGCAGCAAGAATTTACGTCTCACGTATCAAGCATCCAGTAGCGCGCGGGCAATGGTTTGGAGTTTACGGGTGAGCGGACCAACCGGCCAGCTCAGTGCGGCATAGGCGCGCACCGGCCAAACGCCATACACGCTGTTGCAGACAAAGACTTCATCAGCCCATTGCAGCTGATCGAGGGTGATATCGGTGATTTGTGTGGGAATCCCCAATGACTCGGCTTGAAACAATAATTCGGCACGCATCACGCCGGCAACGCCACAGCGCTTCAAATCAGCCGTGATCAGTACGCCATCGCGAATCAGGAACAGATTGCTGAACACGCCTTCAATGACGCGCCCGGCCTGATCGAGCATCAAGCCTTCGGCATGATCGGTGTCTTGCCATTCGGAGCGGGCGATGACCTGCTCAAGACGGTTCAGGTGTTTGAGTCCGGCGAGCAGAGGCTGTTTGGAAAGGCGCGTCGCACAGGGGAACAGGCGAACGCCCTGCTCGCCATGAACGGCAGGATAAGCAGCGGGTGGATTGCCTTGCAGAATACGTCGGGCTTGAGCCGAGGGATCGGGGGCGTAACCGCGCAGACTGTCGCCGCGGGTGATGATGAGCTTGAGCACGCCCTGACCCAGTGCGCTGGCATAGGCCAGCAGCTCACTGCGGATCAACTCATGATCGGCAGTGATCGCCAGGCGTGAACAGCCATCGGCCAGACGCGCCAGATGTCGGTCCAGCAGTAACGGTTGCCCGCCACGCACGGCAACGGTCTCGAACAGACCATCACCGTAAGCCAGGCCGCGATCCTTCAGCGACAAAGCGTCAGCCGGCTGACCGTCGACCCAGCTGTCCATCAGTCAGCGAACCGGCGGAACACCAGCGAGCCGTTGGTGCCGCCAAACCCGAAGGAGTTGGACAGCACCACATCGATATCCATATTGCGCGCGGTATGCGGTACGAAATCGAGGTCGCAACCTTCGTCCGGCTCATCGAGGTTGATGGTCGGCGGCGCTACCTGGCTGTTGATCGCCAGCACACTGAAGATCGCCTCGACCGCGCCCGCCGCACCCAACAGGTGACCGGTCATGGACTTGGTCGAACTGACCGCCAGCTTGTAAGCGTGATCGCCGAACACCGACTTGATCGCACAGGCTTCGGCAAGGTCGCCGGCCGACGTCGAGGTGCCGTGGGCGTTGACGTACTGAACCTGGTCGCCATTGATCTTGGCATCGCGCAGCGCATTGGTGATGCAACGTGCAGCACCCGCGCCATCGGCCGGTGGCGAAGTCATGTGGTAAGCATCGCCACTGGTGCCGAAGCCGATCAGCTCGGCGTAGATCGTCGCGCCACGGGCCTTGGCGTGCTCCAGTTCTTCGAGAACCAGAGCGCCGGCACCGTCGGACAGCACGAAGCCATCACGGCCCTTGTCCCATGGACGGCTGGCGCGGGTCGGCTCGTCGTTGCGGGTCGACAGTGCGCGGGAGGCACCGAAGCCGCCCATGCCCAGACCGCAAGCTGCCATTTCAGCGCCGCCGGCAATCATCACGTCGGCTTCGTCGTACATGATGTTGCGTGCCGCCATGCCGATGCAGTGCGTACCGGTGGTACACGCGGTGGCGATGGCGTAGTTAGGTCCCTGTGCGCCCAGATGGATGGACAGGAAACCGGAAATCATATTGATGATCGAGCCAGGCACGAAAAACGGAGAAATCCGTCGTGGGCCGGAATCATGCAGCGTGCGGCTGGTTTCTTCGATATTGGTCAGTCCGCCAATCCCCGACCCCATGGCCACGCCGATGCGCTCACGGTTGGCGTCGGTGACTTCCAGACCGGCGTTACGAACTGCCTGAAAACCTGCGGCCAGACCGTATTGAATGAACAGGTCGAGCTTGCGAGCTTCCTTGACCGACAGGTATTCCTCGACATTGAAGCCCTTTACCGAGCCGCCAAAACGGGTGGAATAGGCAGAAAGGTCGGTGTGTTCGATCAGACCAATGCCACTGCGGCCAGCCAGAATGCCCTGCCAACTGCTCGGCACATCCGTGCCCAGTGGCGACAACATACCCATACCGGTGACTACGACGCGTCTACGCGACACAGCACTCTCCTTTTTCAAATGACGACTTTGCATCAGGCCTAAAGAAAAAACCGCACGCCGTGATGGCAGTGCGGTTTTTCCATGACAGCAAGCAACGATTACAAGCTATTAAGCCTGGTGGTTAGTAACGTAATCGATTGCGGCTTGTACAGTAGTGATCTTCTCAGCTTCTTCGTCAGGAATTTCGGTCTCGAATTCCTCTTCCAGAGCCATCACCAGCTCAACGGTGTCAAGGGAGTCGGCACCCAGGTCTTCAACGAAGGAAGCAGTGTTGACCACTTCTTCTTCTTTAACGCCCAGTTGCTCAGCAACGATTTTCTTGACGCGCTCTTCGATGGTGCTCATACCTTGTTTTCACTCCTAATGGACAAATTCAGGCAGCTGGCCAGTGGGTAAGTGTATAGAAAGACTTTTCAGTTTTTCAACTGAAAGCTTCACTCCTCAAACCCGACGACCCTCTGCCTATAAATAGATTGCAGCTTTATAACGGATTTTAGACAGCTCGTATGACATTTTTTTGAAGCGATCCGTCACATTTAACTCATGTACATCCCGCCGTTCACCGGGATTGTAGCCCCAGTAACGTAAGCCGCACCGTCGGATGCAAGAAAAGCGACCACAGACGCGATCTCTTGAGCTTGCCCCAGACGGCCCAGCGGAATCTGCGTCTGCAAGGCTTCACGCTGTGCCTCGGGCAGTTCGCGGGTCATATCGGTGTCGATGAACCCAGGGGCCACCGAGTTTACCGTAATCGAACGCGAACCGACTTCACGCGCCAGTGAACGGCTGAAACCTTCCAGACCGGCCTTGGCGGCTGCGTAGTTTACTTGGCCTGCGTTGCCCATGGCACCCACAACCGAGCCAATACTGATAATTCGTCCCCAACGGGCTTTGGTCATACCGCGCAAAACGCCCTTGGACAGGCGGAACAGACTGTTCAGGTTGGTATCGACGACGTCATGCCATTCGTCATTTTTCATGCGCATCATCAGATTATCGCGGGTGATACCGGCATTGTTGACCAGGATCGCCGGCGCACCGAACTGCGATGTAATGCTCGCCAATACTGCAGCAACGGATTCGTCGCTGGTGACATTGAGTTCCAGGCCAGTGCCTTGAATCCCGTTTTCCTTCAGGGTTGCCGCAATGCGCTCGGCACCCGAGGCAGACGTCGCGGTGCCGATAACGATGGCGCCCTGACGACCCAGTTCCAGGGCGATAGCCTGGCCGATACCGCGGCTCGCGCCAGTGACCAGTGCAACTTTACCTTGCAGACTCATGCAGGCTTCTCCTGATTCAAGCCAGCGCTGCGCGAGCGGCAGCGAAGGCGTCGGGGGTATTGAGGTTGGATGTCGACACGCCTTCGGCGCAACGCTTGTTCAGGCCAGCCAGCACTTTGCCTGGGCCGCATTCGACCAATTGGGTAGCACCTTTGGCGGCCAGCGCCTGAACCGATTCGACCCAGCGTACAGGCTTGTAAAGCTGCTCAAGCAGATCGCGCTTGAGGGTTTCCAGATCGGCCGGCACATTGGCGCTGACGTTCTGAACCACTGGAATCTGCGGCGCCTGCCAGTCGATCGCTGCAATCGACTCGGCGAAACGCTCGGCTGCCGGACGCATCAGCTCGCAATGGGACGGCACGCTGACCGGCAACGGCATGGCGCGCTTGGCGCCACGAGCCTTGCAGCCTTCGATGGCGCGCTCGACCGCTGCCTTGGCACCGGCGATGACCACTTGGCCAGGGGAGTTGAAGTTGACCGCACTGACCACTTCGCCTTGCGCCGCTTCGGCACAGGCTGCCAGCACATCAGCATCGACCAGACCGAGAATGGCGGCCATGCCACCCTGCCCGGCCGGAACGGCTTCCTGCATCAACTGACCACGGCGCTCAACCAGCTTCACCGCGTCGCCCAGGCTCAGACTGCCTGCGGCAACCAGAGCGCTGTATTCGCCCAGGCTGTGACCGGCAACATAAGCCGGACGCGCGCCGCCTTCAGCCAGCCACAGACGCCACAAGGCAATCGAGGCAGTCAGAATGGCCGGCTGGGTTTTATCGGTTTGATTGAGTTGCTCTTCCGGCCCTTGCTGGGTCAGTGCCCACAGGTCGTAACCCAGAGCATCGGAAGCTTCTTTGAATGTGTCGAGGACAACCGGATGTTGCGCGCCCAACTCGGCCAGCATGCCGAGGGACTGCGAACCCTGTCCCGGAAAGACGAATGCGAGGGAAGCAGACATGTAACAAGCCCCTAATGATCTTGTCGTCGGAGAATTGACGTCCCGCTTGGGGGACGCAAGAAACTGACAGTTGGATGGCAAATTGAACTGAGCGGTCACATTTAAGCATTGTCCGACGAAAACGCCTAAAGCAACAAATCCTCAAGACGACCGTGAATGCGTTCCGGCAGGTTTTCCTGGATCTCGATCAAGGCGCGCTGAATCGCACTCTGGAAGCCCTGAACCCCCGCCGAGCCATGGCTTTTCACCACAATCCCCTGCAACCCGAGAAAGCTTGCGCCGTTATGCCGCGCAGGCGCCAGATCAGCTTGCAAGCGCTTCATTAGCGGCAATGCCAGAGCACCGACCACTTTCGACGCAAGGTTTTTCTTGAACAAGGCTTCGATGCGCGCGGCAATCATGGTCGCCAGGCCTTCGCTGGATTTGAGCAGGATATTGCCGACAAAACCGTCACAGACCACCACATCCGCCTCGCCACGGTACACACCGTCACCTTCGACAAAACCGATGTAATTGATGCCACGAGCACGCTGCAACAAGGTGGCCGCCAGCTTGACCTGCTGATTACCCTTGATGTCTTCGGTACCGATATTCAGCAGCGCCACTCGCGGACGAACGATGCCCAGGGTTTCCGCCGCCACCGACCCCATCACAGCGAACTGCAACAGATGCTCGGCGCTGCAATCGACATTGGCGCCCAGGTCGAGCAACTGGCAATAACCCTTCTGCGTCGGAATCGCCGCCACCATCGCCGGACGATCAATGCCCGGCAAGGTCTTGAGCACGAAGCGCGACAACGCCATCAGCGCACCGGTATTGCCAGCGCTGACGCAGGCCTGGACCTTGCCATCTCGCAGCAACTCCAGCGCCACACGCATCGACGAGTCGGGCTTGCCGCGCAGGGCCTGAGCAGGTTTTTCGTCCATGGTGATGACTTCGGACGCCGGCGCGATCGACAGACGCGAGCGATCCACAGCCGATTGGCCAGAGAGCAATTCTTCAAGAAGGGAGGGTTGACCGACGAGGGTCAAGTGCAGCGAGGGCGTAGCAGACAGGCAAGCAAGGCTGGCCTGAACAATGCTGCGGGGACCGAAGTCCCCGCCCATTGCGTCAATCGCGATGACTTGAGCAGACAAGTGATTACTCGTCAGCGCCCTTGTCGATCACTTTACGGCCACGGTATACGCCTTCTGGCGATACGTGGTGACGCAGGTGAATTTCACCGGTGGTTTTTTCTACAGACAGAGTGCTTGCCGTCAGGGCGTCGTGCGAACGACGCATGTCACGGGCAGAGCGGGATTTTTTGTTCTGCTGAACAGCCATAATTGATTAACTCCTAAACGTTTGGGTCACGCTTTAACTGCGCCAATACACTGAACGGGTTGGACCGCGTTACCTCGTCCTCGCTCGGTTCGGGCTCATCGAGACCCGCCGGCTGCTGGCATTCTTCCGGATGATGAGCAGGCACAATGGGCAAGGCGAGCAGAAGCTCCTCCTCGATCAGTGACTGCAGATCCAATGGATCTTCGCCCAGTTCCAGCACGTCATAACCTTTCGGCAACGACTGGGTATTCGCACCCTCCTTCACCACAGCATAACTGCATTCGCTGTGGATCGGCAGGGTGACCAGCTCAAGACAACGCTGGCAAACCATTTTGACTTCGGTGTCGATAAAACTGTGGATTACCACAGACTTACGTTCATCTCGTTCAAAAACGAATTTAGCCTGCACCGTACCGACAGTGTCGGAAAGCGGGTCGCAGAGTCTCTCCAAATCGGCCAGCAGCAGTTCACCTTGAAGGGTGGTGCCACGATCAGCCAATTTGCGCGGGTCAACGTGAGGTGGAATCGGGTCATTCAACATAGGCGCAGCATTATAGGGATGCCCCCAGCCATGTCAAAGGAAATTCAGCCCTGTCCGTCACTTGCAAGCCTCCGCTAGAATTCGCGCCTGTCTTCTGGAGATGCGCATGCTGCCTTTATTACTCGCTTCAAGCTCGGTTTATCGCCGGGAATTGCTGGCCCGCTTGCAGCTGCCGTTTATCTGCAGCTCGCCGGACATTGACGAAAGCCATCGTCCGGACGAGTCCGCCATCGAGCTGGTCAAGCGCCTCGCCGAGGAAAAAGCACGTGCGTTGGCCAGCAGCCATCCCGCTCATCTGATTATCGGCTCCGATCAGGTCGCGGTGCTTGGCGAACGGATTATCGGCAAACCGCACACCTTCGAAAAGGCCCGCGAACAATTGTTGGCTTCGAGCGGTGCCAGCGTGACCTTCTTCACCGGCCTGGCGCTGCTCAACAGCCAGACCGGTGAATGCCAGGTCGACTGCGTGCCGTTCACCGTGCACATGCGCACGCTCGACACCGCACGCATCGAACGCTACCTGCGCGCCGAACAGCCCTACGATTGCGCTGGCAGCTTCAAAGCCGAGGGTTTGGGGGTGAGCCTGTTTCAAAGCACCGAAGGCCCTGACGCCACCAGCCTGATCGGCCTGCCATTGATTCGCCTGGTGGACATGCTGCTGGCCGAAGGCGTGCAGATACCTTAAAGATCTTTTGACTTTAAAAAAACCGGCAAAAAGCCGGTTTTTTTTATGCAGCCATAGAATCAGCGCAACGAAGGCCCCTGGAAGCCCATCCACATCGCAAGATGCTCAGCCACGCTGGCACCGAGTTTTTTCGAGAAGCGATCGAACGGCGATTCCTGAACAGTGAAGTCCACCAGCTCTTTCTCGCCAATGACATCACGGGCCACCGAACTGGCATTGCCCAGGCCATCGATCAACCCCAGCGGCAGCGCCTGCTCGCCCGACCAGACCAACCCGGAGAACAACTCTGGATGCTCCTTGTCCTTGAGGCGGTCGCCACGACCTTTCTTGACGCTGCTGATGAATTGCTGATGAGTGGTATCGAGCACACCCTGCCAGAACTGAGTTTCTTCAGGCTTCTGCGGCTGGAACGGATCGAGGAACGATTTGTGCTCGCCGGAGGTGTAAGTGCGACGCTCGACACCCAGCTTCTCCATCGTCCCGACAAAGCCATAACCGGCCGCCGTCACACCAATGGAACCTACCAGGCTCGCCTTGTCGGCGTAGATCTGATCTGCCGCGCTTGCGATGTAATAAGCACCGGAAGCGCCCAAATCCGAGATCACCGCGTAAACCTTGGTATCCGGATGCAGGCCGCGCAAACGGCGGATCTCGTCATAGACGTAGCCCGACTGCACCGGACTGCCGCCCGGACTGTTGATTCGCAGGATGACACCTTTGACCTTCTCGTCCTCGAACGCTGCACGCAGGCTGCCGACGATGTTATCAGCGCTGGCAGGCTCCTTGTCGGCGATCATGCCGGTCACGTCGATCAGCGCGGTGTAGGTGCCACTGCGAGTGGCGGCTTTTTCCATGTCCATCAACGGCGTGAACAGGATCAACGCGCCAAACAGGTACACAAAGGTCAGCAGCTTGAAGAAAATCCCCCAGCGACGGGACCGGCGCTGCTCCTGCACGCCAGCTAGCAGGGTCTTTTCCAGCAGCTTCCAGCTTTTCTCGTCACCGCTCTCTGCGCTCGCCTTGGCGGGAGCTTTCCATTCGTCGGTCATGACATCTACCCCAGCAAAAACCTATTAAGCCCGCTGACTCAGCCAGGCATGCAATTCTGAAAAACGATCAATGGCCAGTGCCGGCTCGAACAACTTCAACGCTTCGATCGATTGCGCGCCATAGCTGACGGCCACCGAATCCATGCCGGCGTTGCGCGCCATCTGCAAGTCAAAGGACGAATCGCCCACCATCAGCGCCTGCTCCGGGCGAACCTCGCAGTGAGCGAGGATCTGCTCGAGCATCAGCGGATGGGGTTTGCTGGCGGTTTCGTCGGCCGCGCGGGTGATATCGAAATAATCTTCCCAGCCGTGAGACTTCAGCACCCGATCCAGTCCGCGACGGGCCTTGCCGGTCGCGACCGCCAAGTGATAACCCTCAGAACGAAACGCTTCCATCGACTCGACCACACCCTCGAACAACGGCGAGGGGACTGCCTCCGAAGCGATGTAGTGATCCGCATAATGCTCACGGAATGCGACCAGTTCGGCATCGCTGATTTGCGGATACAACGTGCGAATCGCTTCCGGCAGACCCAGACCGATGATGCCTTTGACGGCACAATCATCGCGCAACTGAAAACCGGAGCGCTCGGACGCGACATGCATCGACTCGACAATCCGACCAATGGAGTCGGCGAGAGTGCCGTCCCAATCGAAAATCAGCAGCTTGTAATCAGATGGGTGCACTCAGGCGCTCCACGGTTTTGGCCCACATCTCGTCGACCGGCGCCTGCAACTTCAGTTCACCACCATCCGGCAGTGGCACGGTCAGCATGTAGGCGTGCAGGAACAGGCGCTTTCCGCCTAGGTCCCGAATCTCTTTGCTGAAGCCTTCATCGCCGTACTTGGTGTCACCGGCAATGCAATGTCCGGCGTGCAAGGTGTGGACGCGGATTTGGTGAGTCCGGCCGGTAATCGGCTTGGCTTCGATCAGGGTGGCAAAGTCGCCAAAACGACGCAGGACCTTGAACACGGTCACGGACTCCTTGCCCTCCTCCTCGTCGACCTCGACCATACGCTCGCCGGAGCGCAGATTGCTCTTGCCGAGCGACGCTCGGACTTGCTTGATCGAGGCCGCCCAGTTGCCGCGAACCAGCGCCATGTAGCGCTTATCGACGCCATCGCCGCGCAATGCCGTATGCAAGTGACGCAGCATGCTGCGCTTCTTGGCGATCATCAGCAGGCCGGAGGTGTCACGGTCGAGACGGTGAACCAGTTCGAGCTCCTTGCAATCGGGACGCAACTGACGAAAGGCTTCGATCACCCCGTAAGTCAAGCCGCTGCCACCGTGGACCGCGATGCCGCAAGGCTTGTTGATCACGATCAACGCCTTGTCCTCGAACACAATCGAGGCTTCGAGGCGCTGCAGCAGGCCTTGTGCCAGCGGCACCGGCTCGTCGCGCTCAGGTACGCGAACCGGCGGCACGCGCACGATATCGCCCGCCTGCAGCTTGTATTCGGGCTTGATCCGACCTTTGTTCACTCGCACTTCGCCTTTGCGCAAAATGCGGTAAATCAAAGTCTTGGGCACGCCTTTGAGCCGAGCGAGAAGGAAGTTATCAATACGTTGGCCGGCATATTCCGGCGAGACCTCCAGCAGTTGTACGGCTGGGGTCGAAGGGGCAGTAGTCGTCATGGCGCGAATGATAACAATTTTTTATGGAATTGAAGCACTTAATCATTGCTGCTATAGTCGCGAACGCCGCCAAAAGTGGCCTGGACAGCGGACTAACGGTCAAAAACCGGCCCTGACCAACGCAATTCACGAGGACGAGAGGCCGTCCTACGGGGCTTTCGCTACGAAACGGTAGAGTTTGCAGTTGTAACGAGCGCAGGTGACATGAGGCCTGAAGCATGCCGCAAAGCAGAGTTTTCACTCGCCTTGCGAGCAAATATTCACGGCCAGTTCACAAAGTGCAGTCAGCTACGAACAACCCCGAGCGAACGCTTCGGAAACAACGCCTAAATTAGCCATGATGCGTGACCTCCCCTTTCGGAGCTCACGGTAAATGCCAACCCGCTGCGGATTCTGCGCGCGGCAGCACCCGAATTATCAGGGATACGTGTAGGGTGGAGATGCACAACCGCTGGACTGTGTAGCAATAGGCTTTATCAAGACGCTTCATCTCGTCCACAGCCGCTGGTTGATTCCTCCTCCTGACTGAGTGCTTAAGTAGCCACAGCAAGCAGGACGCGTACGTCGCGACGCCGGCCCAATTGGTCGGGGTTCGCTAGACACTGGAGTGTCCAACCACTCCTGACGCACCTGACACCGACCATGAGAAGTCGTGTGTGCCGAACGCCGTTTCCGGCAGCCCGGAAACCGACGGTACTACATGAAAAGAATGCTGATTAACGCAACTCAACCCGAAGAGTTGCGTGTTGCACTGGTAGATGGCCAACGCCTCTACGACCTGGACATCGAATCCGGTGCACGCGAGCAGAAAAAGGCCAACATCTATAAAGGCCGGATTACTCGCATCGAACCAAGCCTTGAGGCTGCCTTTGTCGATTTCGGCTCCGAGCGCCACGGCTTCCTGCCCCTCAAAGAAATCTCCCGCGAATACTTCAAGAAAGCCCCCGAAGGCCGCGTCAACATCAAGGACGTCCTGAGCGAAGGCCAGGAAGTCATCGTTCAGGTCGAAAAAGAAGAACGTGGCAACAAGGGCGCAGCCCTGACCACCTTCATCAGCCTGGCCGGTCGTTACCTGGTTCTGATGCCGAACAACCCGCGTGCCGGCGGTATTTCCCGTCGCATCGAAGGTGAAGAGCGCAACGAACTGCGTGAAGCCCTGAACGGCCTGGTTGCCCCAGCCGACATGGGCCTGATCGTTCGCACTGCCGGCCTGGGCCGCAGCAGCGAAGAAATGCAGTGGGACCTCGACTACCTGCTGCAACTCTGGACCGCCATCAAAGAAGCCTCGCTGGATCGCTCCGCGCCGTTCCTGATCTATCAGGAAAGCAACGTGATCATCCGCGCCATCCGCGATTACCTGCGCCAGGACATCGGCGAAGTGCTGATCGACAGCGTTGAAGCCCAGGACGAAGCCCTGACCTTCATCCGCCAGGTGATGCCGCAGTACGCCAGCAAAATCAAGCTGTACGAAGACAGCGTTCCGCTGTTCAACCGTTTCCAGATTGAAAGCCAGATCGAGACCGCTTTCCAGCGCGTCGTTGAATTGCCTTCCGGTGGTTCCATCGTTATCGATCCGACCGAAGCCCTGGTGTCCATCGACATCAACTCGGCGCGCGCCACCAAAGGCAGCGACATCGAAGAAACCGCTCTGCAGACCAACCTTGAAGCCGCCGAAGAAATCGCTCGTCAGTTGCGCTTGCGCGACATCGGCGGCCTGATCGTCATCGACTTCATCGACATGACCCCTGCCAAGAACCAGCGCGCCGTGGAAGAGAAAGTCCGCGAATGCCTGGAAGCCGACCGCGCTCGCGTGCAAGTCGGTCGCATCTCGCGCTTCGGCCTGCTGGAAATGTCCCGTCAGCGCCTGCGTCCATCCCTGGGCGAAAGCAGCGGCATCGTTTGCCCGCGTTGCAACGGCACCGGCATCATCCGTGACGTTGAATCGCTGTCGCTGGCGATTCTGCGCCTGATCGAAGAAGAAGCACTGAAAGACCGCACTGCCGAAGTTCGCGCACAAGTGCCGATTCCGGTCGCCGCGTTCCTGCTCAACGAAAAACGCAACTCGATCACCAAGATCGAACTGCGCACCCGTGCCCGCATCGTCATTCTGCCGAACGATCACCTCGAAACGCCGCACTTCGAAGTTCAGCGTCTGCGCGATGACAGCCCGGAAGCCGCGGTCGGCCAGTCCAGCTACGAAATCGCTGCTGCCGCTGCCGAAGTCGAAGAAGTCCAGCCAGCCGCTGCGACCCGCACCCTGGTTCGCCAGGAAGCCGCGGTCAAGACTGCTCCGGCCCGCGCCAACGCTCCGGTTCCGACCGAAGTCGTCGCTGCCGCACCTGTTGCCGCACCGGCCGCCGCGCCAGAGCCAAGCCTGTTCAAAGGCCTGGTGAAGTCGCTGGTCAGCCTGTTTGCGACCAAGGAAGAGCCTGCCGCTCCGGTGGTGGTTGAAAAACCGGCCGCCGAACGTCCGGCCCGCAACGAAGAGCGTCGCAACGGTCGTCAGCAGAGCCGCAACCGTAACGGTCGCCGCGATGAAGAACGCAAGCCTCGTGAGGAACGTGCACCGCGTGAAGAGCGCGCACCACGTGAGCCACGCGAAGCCCGCGAAGAAGCTCCAGCAGTCGCCCAGGAACGCGCTCCACGTGCCCCTCGTGAAGAACGTGCACCGCGCGCTCCTCGCGAAGATCGCAAGCCACGTGCCGATCGTGAAGAGCGTCCGGTTCGTGAACTGCGTGAGCCTCTGGATGCCGCTCCGGTCGCCGCTGCTACCGCTGAAGAACGTCCAGCCCGTCAGCCACGTGAAGAACGTGCTCCACGCCCACCGCGTGAAGAACGTCAGCCACGTGCCGAGCAAGCCGCTGCCGCAGTAGCTGAAGAAGAGCTGGTTACCAACGAAGAGCAACTGCAGGAAGACGGTCAGGAAGGCGCCGAAGGCGATCGTCCACGCCGCCGCTCCCGTGGCCAGCGTCGTCGCAGCAACCGTCGCGAGCGTCAACGCGATGCCAACGGTAATGTGATCGAAGGTTCGGAAGAATCCGAGTCCGCCGAAGGTAACGAAGCTGCCGAAACCAACGAAGCGCCAAGCGCTGCCGATCTGGCTGCCGGCCTGGCTGTTACCGCAGCCGTTGCCAGCACCGTGATCAGCGCTCCAGCCGAAGCACAGGCTAACGAGCAAGCCGAACGCGCGACTGCCGCCACCCTGGAAACTGCTCCAGTGGAAGCGCCAGTGGTTGAAGCAACGACTCCGGTCGAAGCCACCGCCGCTCCGGAAATCGAAGTCGCCCCGGTTCGTGAAGAACAGCCTGTATTTGAAGCTGCCGCTGAGCCAGTGGTTGCCGCAGAACCGGTTGTCGAAACATCCACCGAAACAGTGACCGAAGCTGTCCGTGAAGTTCGCGAAGAGCAAACCGCGTTCAACTGGGTTGCCGAGCCAGCCGCCGTCGAAGCGCCAGTAGCCGAGGCCATGGTGTCCGAGCCAGTGGTTGCTGCTGCCGAGCCTGCTCCGGTGGTTGAAGCACCGGTTGTTGCCGAAGTGGCTGCACCGGAAGTCGAAGCCGCCCCTGTCAGCGCCCTGACGCCAAGTGGCCGTGCGCCGAACGACCCACGTGAAGTGCGTCGCCGCAAGCGTGAAGCCGAGCGTCTGCAGAAAGAAGCCGAACTGGCTGCCGCTGCTGCTCCGGCTGCTGTCGAAGCTGCACCGGTTGTCGCTGAAGTCGTCGAGGCAGCACCTGCCCCGGCTGCTGAAGTCTCTGCTGCCGAACCCGTTGAATCAGTGATCGACGAAGCACCGCGCTCCGTTCAGGAAGCGGTAGAGCAACACGAGCAAGCCCTGGAAAAAGAACACGAGCCTAAACCTCTCGTCTGATTCCATCGGCCACTAAAAAGCCCCGCCTGGTGATCCAGGCGGGGCTTTTTTATGCCCGTAAATATCACGGTGTGTCGAGGCTACTGGTAGATCAACTTCTCTGGCACATCCACATCCCACAACACCCCGGGATCGTCCACCATCACCTCGACCACCCTCGCCTGCGCAAACAACGCCTTGGCACCCCGATCACCAGACAACGCCATCAACGCCGGACCAAAGCTGCGCCCAAATCCCACCGGATGCCCAAACTCACCTTGATGCACCGGAACACTGACGGCGTCATCAGCAATCTCCGCCACCACACGTTCAATACTCGACGCAAGGATGAACGGCATATCCCCCAGCACAATCAGCCAGCCACTGAGCTGCGGACACGCCGCCACACCGGCTGCGATGCTGTCACCCATGCCGGTTGATTCGATCAGCACAATCTCGCAACCATAAGCCTTGGCCATGCGGATCACTTGTGGTCGATCCACAGTGGTCACCAGGACGCGCTTCTCAAGGGAGGGCGGCAAATTCACCAGCACTTGCTCGATCATCGAATGAACAGCACCTTCGCGCCCGGTACAATTCGCCACCAGCTTGTCCTTCTCGGCACCGGCCTCCTGTCGAAACCGACTGCCCTGCCCCGCCGCCAGCACAATGACGCCGATGGGTTCACTCATACCACCTCCTGCAACGGCTTCTTCTGCTTCAGTTCGACGCCATTCTTGATCGCCACGATTTCGGCCAGTAGCGACAAGGCAATTTCCGCCGGTGTGTGGCTGCCAATGTGCAAGCCGATCGGGCCATGCAGCCGCTCGATTGCCTCTTGTGACAAGCCTAGCTGAGCGAGGTTTTCCCGGCGCTTCAGGCTGTTAATCCGCGAGCCCAGCGCACCCACATAAAACGCCCTGGAATCCAGCGCCGTGAGCAGCGCCATGTCATCGAGTCGAGGATCGTGGGTCAGCGCGACGATGGCCGTACGCTCGTCAGTCTGGATGCTGAGCACCGCTTCATCGGGCATGCCCGAAACAAATCGCCCGTGCTGCTCTTCCCAGCCATAAACGAACTCAGTACGTGGATCGCAGATCAGCACTTCGAAATCCAGCAGCCGCGCCATCTCGGCGACATAACGGGACAACTGCCCCGCACCGATCAGCAACAGCCGCCAACGCGGACCGTAAATGGCCCGCAACGTCTTGCCATCGAACGTCAGCACATTGGTCTTGTCAGCCGGTTGCAGCATGACTTCACCCGTCTCGACACAAAGCGAGCGAGCCACGATTTCATGCACCTCGCAGCGCGCCAGCAACTCAGCGACCCAAGCCGGGTCGCCGACCCGCTCCTCTGTCAGGCGCAAAGTGCCGCCGCACGGCAAACCGAAGCGTGCCGCCTCCTCACGGGTGACGCCGTAAGTGATCAATTGCACCGGCGGCCCATCGGCTGGAATACGACCGTCGTGCAGCCGGGCAATCAAATCGTCTTCGACACAACCACCGGACACCGAGCCAATCACCACGCCGTCTTCACGCAAGGCCAGCATGGCGCCAGGCGCCCGAGGCGCGGTGCCCCAGGTCTGGACCACGCTGTACAACACCACCCGCTGACCGGCACGGCGCCATTCCAGCACGCTGCGCAGGACATTCAGATCGACGCTGTCCATCAGGCTTGCGCCTTCTGCCAACCTTGCAACTGATAGCGAACCGGCAGGTTGCGGATGCGCTTGCCGGTGGCGGCAAAGATTGCGTTGCACAGTGCCGGCGCAATCGGTGGCACGCCCGGTTCACCGACGCCGCCCAACGGCACTGCGCCCGGTGGGGTGACCAGATGAACCGCGACTTCCTTCGGTGCCAGGGACATGCGCGCCACTTCATACATGTGGAAGTTGTCCTGCTGGACCTTGCCGTCCTTGAAGCTGATTTCCCCCAGCACCGCGTTGCCCAGGCCCATTACACAGGCGCCTTCGAACTGCGCGCGAATCCGCTCGGGGTTGATCTGAGGACCGCAATCCACCGCGATGTCAGCCTTGTGCACGATCAGCGTGCCGTCGTCTTTGACTTCAACCTCAATCACCGCCGCCACATAGGTCACGAAACTGTAATGCACCGCCAGACCCAGGCCTCGGCCCTTGGGCAACTCACGGCCCCAACCGGAAGCTTTGGCAGCGGTTTCCAGCACCGTGCGCAGACGCGCGGTGTCGATCGGATAACGCTCGGGGGATTCACCGTAATTCCACTCTTCACTCAAGGTGCGCGGATCGATCTGCCGGTCCGGACCAAGCAATTTGATCTGGTACTTGAGCGGATCCTGGCCGGCCTTGTGCGCCAGTTCATCGACAAAGCTCTGAATCGCAAAACCGTGAGGAATGTTCGACACCGAGCGATACCAGCCGACGCGGGTATGGACCGTCGCTTCGGGGTTTTCCAGGCGCACGTTGGGGATCGCGTAGGCCATGTTGGTGAAACCCATGCCCAGCTCGAAGGCCGCCTCGTGGTTCATGCCCGGCGCAAACAACGCGGTGATGCTCGGCGCCACGGTGCGGTGCAACCAGCCGGACGGCAGGCCATCCTTGTTGAGGCTGGCTTTCAGGTACTCGGCCGACACCGTGTGGAAATAGGAGCAGTGGATGTCGTCTTCACGAGTCCATTGCACCCGCACCGCCTTACCGGGGAATTCCTTGGCAAGGATTGCGGCTTCGATGATGAAGTCCGGTTTGGATTTACGACCGAAACCGCCACCGAGCAAGGTGACATTGAAGGTGACGTTATCGAACGGAATGCCGAGGCGTTCGCCAATTCGTTCGCGGGTGACTTGTGGTGCCTGGCTTGGGGCCCAGGCTTCGCAGACGCCGTCCTTGAAGCGGGCGATGGCGACCATCGGTTCCATTGGCGCCTGCGTCAGGTGCGGCAGGTAATAGGACGCTTCGAGCATGCTGTCGGCGCTGCCCATCGCTTCATCGATGTTGCCGGTATTGCGCACCACTTTGCCCGGTTTGAGGGACGCGGCTTCCAGTTCCTTGCGGTAGGCGATCGAGTCATAACTGGCGTTAGGACCATCATCCCACTCGATTTTCAACGCCTCGCGGCCCTTGATCGCCGCCCAGGTATTGCTGGCCACCACGGCCACGCCGCCCAACGGCTGAAACTCCGACGGCAGCGGATGGCCTTCGATCTGCACGACCTTGATCACGCCCGGGACTTTCATCGCGGCGCTGGAGTCGACGGACTTGACCTTCCCACCGTACACCGCAGGACGTGCAATGGTGGCATAGAGCATGCCGTCGAAATGGACGTCGGCACCGTAAATGGCGCGGCCATTGACGATGTCGGCACCGTCGATAGCCTTGGTGCCTTCCTTGCCGATGTAGCGAAATTCCGACGGTTGCTTGAGCCGCAGGCTGTCACGCGCCGGCACTGCCAACGCACCGGCAGCGGCAGCCAATGCGCCGTAACCCAATTCACGACCGGACGGTTTATGGACGACTTTATGCAGTTGCGCATGGCATTCGCTGACTGGCACTTTCCACTGTTCGGCAGCCGCTTGTTCAAGCATGGTCCGCGCGGCAGCACCGCAGCGACGCATCGGCTCGTACCAGTGGCGCATGCTGCGCGAGCCATCGGTGTCCTGGTTGCCGAAGCGCACTTCGTCGCCCGGCGCCTGTTGCACCTTCATCATCGCCCAGTCGGCTTCCAGTTCATCGGCCACCACCATCGTCAGGCTGGTGCGCACCCCCTGGCCCATTTCCGAACGGTTGCAGACCACGGTCACCGTGCCGTCAGCAGCGATGCTGACGTACACCTTGGGATCGTCGATCCAGCCGTTGGGCATGCCATCGGCGCCGAATTTTTTCCCTTTTTCGGCAGCGAAAGCGTCTTGCCAGCCCCAGCTCGCAACCAGAACCAACGCGCCGGTCGCACCGACACCTTTAAGGAAACCACGGCGACTGAGGTTGCTCAGCGCGAAATCATTCGGTAACTGGCTCATGCCTTGGCCTCCTTCAGGTGAGTGGATGCCTGGCGGATGGCGGTCTTGATGCGGTTGTAAGTGCCGCAGCGGCAAATATTGCCGACCATCGCCTCTTCGACCTGTTCGTCGCTGGGGTTCGGGTTGGTCTTGAGCAGCGCCGTGGCGGACATGATCTGCCCGCCCTGACAGAAACCGCACTGGGCCACGGCGGTATCGAGCCAGGCTTGCTGGACGATTTGCCCGACCGGGTCGGCGTGCAGGTTATCGATGGTGGTGACGTTCTGGCCGACCACCGAACCGATCGGCGTGATGCAACTGCGCGCCGGAGCGCCTTCGATATGGATGGTGCAGGCGCCGCACAGGCCCATGCCGCAGCCAAATTTGGTGCCGTTGTAGCCGGCCACGTCGCGGATCGCCCAGAGCAGCGGCATGTCCTCGGTGACATCGAGTTGATGGTCTTGACCATTGAGCTTCAGGGTAATCATGGGCACGCCCGCATAGTTATTGGTTATGGGGTCGAGCAATCTGCCGCCTGGGGTTGGCGGTTGGCATCACGCAGATCGGCTCAGGCTAACGAGGCTCTCTTATGCGGACGGTCGCGTCTGCATCGGGCCTTTGGTGGAGCAAACGTTTGCATCGTTAGGTGGCTAAGTTAACCCAGCATTAACAAAAAAGCCCTGCACCGTTAAACGTGTGCAGGGCTTTGAAATCAGTATTGAAAGCGTAGCCTCAATACCGATTGGGCTCCATTTCCAGGTCGACATGAAAACGTTCTGAAATGTCTTTCTGGATACGTTGCGCCAGGTTCAGCAATTGCAGACCGGTCGCATTGCCGTAGTTGACCAGCACCAACGCCTGCAATTTATGCACGCCGGCATCGGCCTCACGAAAACCTTTCCATCCGGCCCGCTCGATCAGCCAGCCCGCCGCCAGTTTCATCTGGCCGTCGGGTTGGGCGTAGGCCACCAGATCCGGGTATTCACCTTTGAGTTGCGCGACAAGTGCCGCTGGCACCAAAGGATTCTTGAAGAAGCTGCCGGCATTGCCCAGCACTGCCGGGTCTGGAAGCTTTTCGTTGCGGATGCTGCAAATCGCCTGGCTGACATCGGTGGCGGTCGGGCGATCGATGCCTTGCTCGGTCAGGCGCTGACGCACCGGGCCGTACTCCAGATGCAGGTGCGCGGCGCGGTCCAGGATGAAACGTACCCGCAGGATCAACCAACGCCCCGGTTCCTGTTTGAACAGGCTGTCGCGGTAGGCGAAGTTGCATTCTTCCAGGGTGAAGTCCCGCAGGTTGCCGGTCTGGCGATCGAGGGCAGTCAGGCCGGCGAAAACGTCTTTGATCTCCACACCATAGGCGCCGATGTTCTGCATCGGTGCCGCGCCGACAGTGCCGGGGATCAAACTGAGGTTCTCCAGGCCCGACAATCCTTGCGCCAGGGTGTGCTGCACGAACGGATGCCAAGGCTCGCCGGCCTCGGCTTCGATCACAACCTTGCTGCCATCATCGCTCAGGATGCGAATCCCGCGCGTGGCCATGCGCAGCACCAGCGACTGGATATCGGCCGTCAGCAGCAGGTTGCTGCCACCGCCAATCACCAGCAGCGGCACGTCATGTTCCGCAGCATAGGCCTGGGCTTCACGCACGTCGGCATCGCTGTGGGCCTCGGCAAACAGCCGGGCCTGAACATCGACGCCAAAGGTGTTGAACGGCTTGAGCGAAACCTGGGCGTGCACCTGCAAACTCATAACCGTCCCTTCAATTCGATCACCAGCAAATCACTGGCGCGCTCGATCAGGTCCAGCACCTGCTCAAAGCCTTGGTCGCCGTCGTAGTACGGATCCGGCACTTCATCGATTTCCGACTGGTAGCGACGCAGGAACAGGTCCAGCTCGGCCTTGCCCCTGGTCGGTTGCAAGGCCTTGAGATTGCGCAGGTTGCTGTGGTCCATCGCCAGAATCAAATCGTAGGTGGCGAAATCGGCGCGAGACACTTGCTGGGCGCGCTGAGCGGACAGGTCATAACCGCGCAGCTTGGCCGCCGCCTGACTGCGCTTGTCCGGGGCCTTGCCGACGTGCCAGTCACCGGTGCCAGCGGAGGCGACTTCAATTTGATCGGCCAGCCCCGCTTCGCGCAGTTTGTGTCGCAACACGCCTTCAGCCGTGGGCGATCGGCAGATGTTGCCCAGGCAGACAAACAAAACCCGCATCAGGCCTCCAGCAGGCGACGAACGCGCTCAAGGTCTTCGACGGTATCGACGCCAGTCGGCGGTGCGATCAGTGCATCGGCGACGTGAATCCGCACGCCGTGCCACAGGGCACGCAGCTGTTCCAGGGATTCGGTGTTTTCCAGCCAGCACGGGCCCCAGCTGACGAAGTCATGCAGGAAACCGGCGCGGTAGGCATAGATGCCTATATGCCGACGATACGGCACGCCTTCCGGCAATTGCTCGCGGCTTTTGGCAAACGCGTCCCGGGCCCACGGCAACGTGGCACGACTGAAGGTCAGCGCCAGGCCATTAAGGTCGCTGACAACCTTGACCACGTTGGGGTTGAACAGGGTTTCCACGTCTTCGATCGGCTCGGCCAGCGTGGCCATGCGCGCTTCGGTGTGGGCGGCCAGGTTGGCGGCAACCTGATCGATCACGCTCGGCGGGATCAGCGGTTCGTCACCCTGAACGTTGACCACAATGGCGTCGGGCGCCAGGCCCAGCTTCGCGGCGACTTCGGCCAAACGGTCGGTGCCGGAATTGTGATCTTCGCGGGTCAGCACCACTTCAGCGCCAAACCCGTTGCAGGCCTCGACGATGCGCGCATCGTCAGTGGCAACCACCACGCGTTGGGCGCTGCTTTTGCTCGCCTGTTCCCAGACGTGCTGGATCATCGGCTTGCCGGCGATCAGCAGCAGCGGTTTGCCCGGCAACCGGGTGGAGGCGTAACGCGATGGAATGACAACGGTAAAGGCTGTGGTCATTTATCCAGACGCTCGTCGGTGGTCAGGGTGCGGGCTTCGGTTTCGAGCATCACCGGGATGCCGTCGCGAATCGGGTAAGCCAGACCTGCGCCCTTGCTGATCAGCTCGGTTTTGTCGGCACTGAGCTTGAGCGGGCCTTTGCAGACCGGGCAAGCGAGGATATCGAGCAATTTGGTGTCCATGAGCATTCCCTGGATAAAAACGGATTTAAGGCAAAAGACGAGCCGGCAACAGGCGCATCAGCTGCGTATCGAACCAGGCCACGAAGGCCGGCGATGGCGCAGCATCGACCGCCAGGTACCACCAATCGGCGGCGGCGAAGGCACGGCACTTCACCGCGTCCTTTTCGGTCATCACCAACGGCAATGACGGTGTGAAATTCAAGGCCTGCACGCTGTATTCGGCGTGGTCGGCAAACGCATGCGGGACTGGCTGCCAGTGTAGCGTTTCGAGGGTTGTGAAGAAACGCTGCGGATTACCGATCCCGGCCACGGCGTGCAGCGCCTGGCCAGCGGGAAAGTGGTCAAGGGGACGCCGCTCGCCGCTGTGCAGATTGACCAGTTCGGTGGGTTGAAGCTGGAAGGCAAAACCGCCATCGCGATCAGCATCGGCACCGTTGTACAGCACCGCGTCGACGCTTTGCAGACGTTCAACCGGTTCGCGCAACGGCCCGGCGGGCAGGCAACGCTGGTTGCCCAAGCCGCGGGCGGCGTCGATCAACACCAGTTCAAGGTCGCGGGCCAGTCGGTAATGCTGCATGCCATCGTCGGACAGGATCAGGTCCAACGGTTCACTCGCCAGCAGCGCTTTGACGGCACGACTGCGGTCGGGGTCGATCATCAACGGAACGCCAGTGCGCTGGACGATCAACAGCGGTTCGTCGCCTGCGATCTCGGCGCTTTGATCTGCCTCAACTCGCCACGGCAGTTGCGGCGGTTTGGCGCCGTAACCCCGGCTGACCACGCCGACCCGCAAACCGTTGCGCTGGCAGTGCTGGATCATCCACAGAATCAGCGGCGTCTTGCCGGTGCCGCCGACGGTGATGTTGCCGACCACGATCAGCGGCACCGGCGGTTGATAGATCTCGCCCTCACCCGCCAGAAAACGCTTGCGCTTGTTCATGACCACGCGCCGATACAGCCACTCCAGCGGCTGTAACAACTTCAGGGCCGGATGACCTTGGTACCACGCAGCGAGCAAGCGATCGGACATGGCCATCAGGGCGCGGGCGGCGCCGCCTCGACAGTGGTCATGCGCAGGTGACTGAAACCGAGTTTACCGGCGGCGTCCATGGCGGTAATGACGGACTGATGCTGAGTCTTGCCGTCGGCGCTGATGGACAGCGGCAGGTTGGTGTCGCCACTGGATTCTTTCTGCAGTGCGTCCATCAGCGTGGCCAGATCGTTTTTCGGCAACAATTGGTTGTTCACCGAGAATACGCCCTCGGCGCTGATGGCAACGTCCAGGTGTTTGACCTCCTGGTCTTCGGCAGGTGAACCGCTGACCGCTTCCGGCAGATCGACACGCAATTGGGTTTCACGGGTAAACGTGGTGGTCACGACGAAAAACAGCAGCAGGATAAACACCACGTCAATCAGCGACGCGAGGTTGATGTCCACATTCTCCCGTTGCTTGCGGCGGAATTTCACGCTTTGCTCCCATTCAGGTCAACATCACGGTCGCCCTGCACCACCTCGACGAGCTTGATCGCTTCCTGCTCCATGCCCACCACCAGTTCATCGATCCGGCGTTGCAGGAACCGGTGGAAGAATACCGCCGGGATGCCGACCATCAGGCCTGCGGCTGTGGTTATCAGCGCCTTGGAGATACCACCGGCCAACACGGCAGCGTTGGTGGTCATGCCCGAACCCATGAATGCACTGAAGATATCAATCATGCCCAACACCGTCCCCAACAGACCCAGCAACGGGGCCATGGCGGCGATGGTGCCCAGCGCATTGATGTAGCGTTCGAGCTCGTGAACCACTCGCGCGGCGGCTTCTTCTATGCACTCTTTCATGATCTCGCGACCATGCCTGGAGTTCGCCAGGCCAGCGGCCAGGATTTCACCCAACGGCGAGTTGGCGCGCAGTTCCTTGAGTTTTTCTTTATTGAGTTGTTTGTCCTTGATCCAGACCCAGACCTGCCCGAGCAAATGCTCCGGGGTCACACGGCTGGCACGCAGGGTCCAGAGACGCTCAGCGACGATTGCCATGGCCGCGATGGAACTCAGAATGATCGGCAGCATCATCCAGCCGCCGGATTTGACCAATTCCCACACAGTGATAGTCCCCTCGGAAAAGTGCGCCACTCTAACATAGGGGATCCATGCACCGAAGACTGTGATGTCGCATCCGGTCGGGCTTCAATCACTTCGGGCTACTGCGCAGAACGCCAGAACCGCCGTTCTTGACGCATCGTCCATGGCGGCTTGAAGTGCCCCAGCTGCAGACGGATGGCACCCTGTTCGGCGCTGTCATGGATCGATATGCCGCGCTTTCGATAGCGCGCCATGATCGTGGGATGGGGATGACCGAATGAATTCCCCTGACCGCGGGAGATCAACACCGCGTGGGGCTGCAACGCGGCAAGCAACGCCATCGATGACGAACTGCGACTGCCGTGGTGCGGCGCCTGCAACCAATCAGTGGTGACGGCCAGTGGACTGTCGAGCAGCGCCCGCTCGGCTGCGGCGTCTATATCACCGGTCAATAACAGACGCTCACCGTTGGCTTCTATCTGCAAGACGCAGGATTTTTGATTGCTGTCGCGGGCGGAAGACCATTGCCAAAGCTGGAACCTCACATCATCCCAGACCCATTGCTTGCCGCTCTCGCAGCCCTGCGCCTGCAACTCGGCAGGCAACGCCAGGGGATCGCCACTGACCACCCGTTTCACCGGCAGGCCATTGGCAACGGCCCGGGCGCCGCCCGCATGATCGGCGTCAGCATGGCTGATCAGCATCAAATCGAGCCCCTCCACCCCCAGTTTGCGTAATGTCGGCAGCACCACCCGCTCGCCCAGGTCGAAATCGCCGAAACGTGGCCCGGTGTCATACAACAGTGCGTGATGACGAGTGCGCACCAGGATTGCCAAACCCTGGCCGACATCCAGCTGCCAGACTTCGGCGATGCCTTCAGGCAAGACCTGCTTGGGTGGAAAAACCAGCAACAGCAGCATCGGCCAACCCAACGAGCGAAACGGCACACCTCGAGGCATTAATAGTAGAAAGGCACCGAGTGTGCCGAGTGCCCATATCCACAACGGGTTGGCCACCGGCACCCACGCGGGCAAGTACCCGGCCATCAGCGTCAGGCCCTTGAACAAGAGGTCGATCAAACCTCCTGCCAACCACAGCAACCCTTCGCCCACGTAAGGAAGGGGTAAAAACAACGTGCCCAGCAATGCCGGAGGCAGCACGACCAGGCTGATCCACGGCACCGCGAGCAAATTGGCCACCGGCCCGCTGAGACTGATCGGCAACCCGAGCACCAGCAGCAACGGGCACAGACCGATCGCGATCAACCATTGGGCGCGGGTCCACGTTTGCCACCAACGCCATGGGCCCAGCCGACCACCGAAGGTGAAGATCAACACCGCCACCGCCGCGAACGACAGCCAGAAACCCGGTTGCAGACTCGCCAGCGGGTCGAGCAGCAAAACACCATCGAGCGCCAGCAACAGCGGCCACCAGGCGCCGAGGTGACGAAATCGCAGGCGCCACAACAGCACCAGGCCGATCATCACGCAGGCCCGCCGCACCGGCACCTCGAAACCGGCCAGCAGCCCATAACCGAGAGCGGCCGCGAACGCCAGTCCACAGGCCCACGGCAGCCAAGACAAGCGTTTCGGCCACAGGCCATAACGGGCCAGCCCGGCGATCAGCAGATACACCAGCCCTGCCAACAAACCGACGTGCTGTCCGGAAATCACCAACAGATGGACGGTTCCGGTGTCTTGCAGCACCTGCCAGTCTTCGCGACTCAGCCCGGCGCCATCCCCCAGCACCAACGCCGTCAGCGCTCCCGTTCGCCCTTGGGCATCCACGGACTGCAAGCGCTGACGGATGCCGTCGCGCCAGGCCCATTGGGCTTCCTTGAGCCGCTCGCCAGCCTTGACCGTCCCGGTAGCGCCGATGCGTTGCGCCAACAGCCAGGCGTCGTAATCGAAGGCATGGGGGTTGAGCAGCCCCGCAGGACGCTTCAACTTGACCGCCAGTCGCCAATGTTCACCGCTGTTGACCGGCGGCCCGTCATACCAGGCCAGGCGCATCAGTTGCGGCACCTTGCCGTGTCGCGACCGGGCGTCCGCCAACTCGAAACGCACGACGGCCTTATTGTTCTGGGGCAAACCCGTCACCCGACCTTCGACCCAACGGGTTTCGCCATCAAGGCTAATCGGCAGCCGATCATCCAGCGCCCACTGTGCATTCGCGCACGCCCAACTGAAGCCGAACAGGAAAAACGCCAACGGATAGGTCCTGAACGGCAGCGCCATCAATCCCATGACTGGCAACAACAGCCACAACCAGACCGGCGGTAATACCGGTAAAAAACGCAGGATCAACAGACCCAACGCCAGCGCCATCATCCCTGTGCGCATACGCCCGTCCTTGAGAGTCCCCTTCTATGCATAGCCGGCTAATCGCACGGGCATCGTTATTAATTGTCACAAAGTCTGAATGGGCGGTTCATAGAATCCAGACATACTTGCCGCCTTAACCGACCGAGAAGCCTTATGCCCCGGCGCTTATTCAAACGTTACATGCCAGACCCGATCAGCATCAGGGAACACAAGTCCTTACGCTTTCTCGGCACCCTGCTGCATGACCCGAACCTCTGGCACCTCAACCGCCATTCCGTCGCACGGGCCATGGCGGTTGGTCTGTTCGCGGCGTTCCTGCCGATTCCACTGCAGATGCTGGTCGCCGCCATTCTCGCCATCATGGTGCGCGGCAATATGCCGATTGCGGTCAGCCTGGTCTGGCTGACCAACCCGATCACCATGCCGGCGGTGTTCTTCTGCACTTACCAGACCGGGGCCTGGCTGATGGACGTTCCGGCCCGTCATCTGCCGGACGAGCTGACTTGGGAATGGATCAGCGGCGAACTCTCAAGCCTTTGGCAGCCGTTTTTACTCGGCTCGGTGGTGACGGGACTGGTGCTCGGCGCACTTGCCTATTGCCTGACCATGATGTATTGGCGCTGGTGGGTCGGGCGGCAGTGGCGGCGACGCCAGAAAAGACGGATGCAGTGAACGCAAAACGGCCTCCACTTGGGAGGCCGTTTGTTTTTGCGGTGTTTGGACTGACGCCTTCGCGAGCAAGCCCGCTCCCACAGGGGATCTTCGTTACGACATAGATCCAGTGTGGGAGCGGGCTTGCTCCTGGCGGCGTTCCGACGAAGCAGGCGACTCGGGGTCCCTTAAGTACGCATCCCGCGACCGCTGACCAGCAGTCGTGCGCAACCGATGTACAACACAACAGTTGCCACCAGCATGAAGGTGATTGCCACGCTGATCCTGATGTCCGAAACGCCAAGAATGCCGTAACGGAAGGCGTTGACCATGTGCAGCACCGGGTTGGCCAGGGACACGGTCTGCCAGAACGGCGGCAGCAAGGAGATCGAGTAGAACACCCCGCCCAGGTAGGTCAGCGGTGTCAGCACAAACGTCGGGATGATCGAGATGTCATCGAAGTTGCGCGCAAACACGGCGTTGATGAAGCCCAGCAGCGAGAAGATCGTCGCCGTCAGCACCACCACCAAAATGGTCACGCCCAGGTGATGCACCTGCAATTGGGTGAAGAACAGCGACAGCAGGGTCACGATGATCCCGACCATCAAGCCGCGCAGCACGCCGCCCAGGGTGTAGCCGATCAGAATCGTATGCGGCGACACGGGCGACACCATCAACTCTTCGATGGAACGCTGGAATTTGCTGCCGAAGAAACTCGAGACCACGTTGCCGTAGGAGTTGGTGATCACCGACATCATGATCAGCCCCGGCACGATGTACTCCATGTAGGTGAAGCCACCCATGTCACCGATCTGCCGGCCGATCAGATTGCCGAAGATCACGAAGTACAGAACCATGGTGATGGCCGGCGGCAGCAGCGTCTGCGGCCAGATCCGGGTAAAGCGTTTGACCTCTCGGTAAACGATGGTGTTGAGGGCAACGAGGTTGGGTTGCAGCTCGGAACTCATACCGCCACCTTCGACAGATTTTTCTCCACCAGGGACACGAACAACTCCTCGAGGCGATTGGTTTTGTTACGCAGGCTCAACACCTCGATGTTCTGCTGCGCCAATTGGGTGAACAGCGCGGTGATGCCCATGGCCTTGTCGACCTGAACTTCGATGGTGTGGCTGTCGAGCAGCTTGGTCGGGTAACCGAGCAACGGCGGCGCGGTTTGCAAAGTGTTTTTGAGGTCGAGCAGGAACGTTTCCACATGCAGTTGGCCGAGCAACTGTTTCATGCTGGTGTTCTCGACGATGGTGCCGTGGTCGATGATGCCGATGTTGCGGCACAACTGCTCAGCCTCTTCCAGGTAGTGGGTGGTGAGGATGATGGTGATGCCTTTCTTGTTCAGCTCGGTGAGGAACGTCCACATCGAGCGACGCAGTTCGATGTCCACACCCGCCGTCGGTTCGTCGAGGATCAGCAGGCGCGGTTCGTGAACCAGCGCACGGGCGATCATCAGTCGACGCTTCATGCCGCCAGACAGTGAACGCGACGGCGTATCGCGCTTGTCCCACAGACCGAGCTGGGTCAGGTACTGCTCGGCGCATTCCTTGGCGATTTTCGGTGGGATGCCGTAATAACCGGCCTGGGTCACGACGATATCGAAGGTTTTTTCGAACTGGTTGAAGTTGAATTCCTGAGGCACTACGCCGATGGAGCGCTTGAGCTGCGCAGGATTCTTGTCCAGGTCGTGACCGAAGATATTCACCGTCCCGCTGGTCTTGTTCACCAGGGTCGAGAGGATGCCGATGGTGGTGGATTTGCCGGCGCCGTTAGGGCCGAGCAAGGCGAAAAAGTCACCTTCGGCGACGTCCAGATCGATACCACTCAAGGCCTGGAAACCGTTGCCGTAGGTTTTGGTTAGCTGCCGGATGGACAGAGCGGAACTCATATCGGATTTACGCACCAAGAAGGGAAGAAAGGGACAAATAAGGGCGGGCGGCGACTAATACAACCGCGGCGCACGAGCGCAATGGTGCTTGTCGCCGCCACACAAGTACAGTCAAGTGTGTCGATAGTGAGTATTAAGTCAACGCGGTCATAACCGCTTTCTGATACGCCGGACGCTGTTTCAGGCGTGCATACCAGGCTTGCAGATGAGGCTGCGGTGCGCGCTCGATCGGCATCTCGAACCAGGCATAAATGAAGCTGCCCAGAGGAATGTCGCCCATGCCGATCTCATCGCCGGACAGGTACGGTTGGGTCGCCAGCGCCTGATCAGCCATGGACAGCAGGCCATCGCACTCCTTGATCGCGGCGTTGATTGCGGGCCAGTCCTGTTGGCTTTCTGGTGTACGTAACACACCCCAGAACACCGTGCGGAACGGGCCGGCAAAACTTGAAGTGGTCCAGTCCATCCACTTGTCGGCAGAGGCCCGAGCCTGCGGATCTTCTGGATACCAGGCTGTGCCGCTGGCGTGGCGAGCCATCAGGTAACGCACGATGGCGTTGGATTCCCACAGCACGAAACCCTCGTCTTCAATCACCGGCACGCGGCCATTGGGGTTCATCGCGCGGTACTGCGGCGTATCGACTACACCAAAGGCGCCGCCCGCATCGATGGCTTCATAGGCCAGGCCCAGCTCCTCGGCGGCCCACAAAGGTTTTCTGACATTCGACGAGTTTTTCCGACCCCAGATCTTCAGCATGACCGCCTCTTTATGGATGAATGCGCAGGCAGCATACGCCGGATCAGGCGCGACTCAAATCGCTCTGCATGTCACCCAGCAGCGCGGGCAGTGTGTCGCTGAACAGGTGCGGATAGCACTTCTCAAGGTGCTCGAAAAAGAACGCTTCAGGCACGTCGGTGAACTGGCCGTGGTCGATCAGGTATTCCATCAATTGCTCGCCGTCGCGATTGAACGGATGGAAAACGCTGTCGTTGATTCCGTCGAATTCCAGTGGTGCGACATTGAACAGTTCGCACAAGCCTTGGTTGAACGCTGGCGTGGCTTTGACCCAGCGGCCGTTCAGGTGAAGCTCTGTATAGCCGTGCATGGCGAACACGTCGCTCTTGAGCAACTCGAGCAAACGCGGGGTCGACAGGTGATTGCGCACGTCCGCCAGGCCGATACGGGCCGGGATCCCGCAATGTCGCGCGGCACCGGCCAGAAGCGTGGCCTTGGGCACGCAATAACTCTCGCCTGTCATCAATGCATAACTGCCGCACAACGTATCCGGGTCGTGACTGAAGGTGTAGGGGCTGTAGCGCACGGCCTCTCGCACCGCGTAATAGAGGTTGATCGCCTGCTCAAGCGGATCGCGACTGTTGCCGCGATGTTTTTCAGCGAACTCCACCACCGACGGGTGGTCACTATCGATGAAGCGGCCGGGACTCAGATACTCGTGCATGAGAACAATCTCCTGGGGAAGCCACGAGTCTAGCGACACGTTCAGCACAGAGATAACGACGTTTCGGCCAAACATGGACGCTTTGCCGCCCGCCCAACGAACGATTTCCCCGGCCTGTTGCCCACCGGGCCTACAAAACTCATCCATGGTTTCCCACGAATTCAATCACATCGCTCTGACCACCCTGTTTTGCGGATGCCGTCTAAGCTCTGAAAGTTGGTTTTGCCCTGGTTTCACGGAGGATTAAATATGCTGCTGTTGTGGATACTGGTTCTGGTTGTCGGGATTGCTTATTTAGCCCACCGTCGTATCGCCCCGCTGCCCGCCCTGTGCGTCGTTGCCGTTTACGTAGTGGCGATGGGTGCTTTCAGCCGCGCGCCAGGCTGGTTGCTGCTGGTTTTCTGGGTGTTGATCGCGGCCGTGGCTGCGCCCTTGTTGTTGCCCGACCTGCGCCGTAAATATTTCAGCGCGCCGCTGTTCAGCTGGTTCCAGAAAACCCTGCCGCCGATGTCGCAAACCGAACGCGATGCGATCGATGCCGGCACGGTGTGGTGGGACGGTGAACTGTTCAGCGGTCGCCCGGACTGGAACACACTGCTGGCCTATCCAAAAGCACAGTTGAGCGAAGAGGAACAGGCCTTCATCGACGGCCCGACTGAAGAACTCTGCGCCATGGTCAGCGACTGGCAGATCGGTCAAACCATGGACCTGCCTCCCGAAGCCTGGGCCTACATCAAGGAAAACGGCTTCTTCGCCCTGATCATTCCCAAGGAGTTTGGCGGCAAAGGTTTCTCCGCCTATGCCCACTCCCAGGTGGCGATGAAACTGGCGACCCGCAGCGGCGACCTTGCCTCTACCGTGATGGTCCCCAATTCCCTCGGTCCGGCCGAATTGTTGCTGCATTACGGCACCGACGAGCAACGCAACCACTACCTGCCACGACTGGCGCGCGGCGATGACATCCCGTGCTTCGCACTGACCGGCCCACTGGCCGGCTCTGATGCCGGCTCGATGCCCGACACCGGGGTGATCTGCAAAGGTGAATGGGAAGGCAAGGAAACCTTGGGCCTGCGTTTGAACTGGGAAAAGCGTTACATCACGCTGGGTCCTGTTGCCACCCTGCTCGGCCTCGCGTTCAAGGCCTACGACCCGGATCACCTGCTGGGTGAGGAGGAAGACCTGGGGATCAGCCTGGCGTTGATCCCGACCGATACCGCCGGTGTTGAAATCGGCCGTCGCCACTTGCCGTTGGGCGCGTCATTCATGAACGGCCCGAACTCCGGCAAAGATGTATTCGTACCGTTGGAGTTCCTCATCGGCGGCCAGGAAATGATCGGCAAAGGCTGGATGATGTTGATGAACTGCCTGTCGGTCGGGCGTTCGATTTCGTTGCCAGCGGTCGGCACCGGTGCCGCCAAGTTCACCAGTCTGGTGACCGGCCAGTACGCTCAGGTCCGTGAACAATTCAATGTCCCACTGTCAGCCTTCGAAGGTATTCAGGAAGCGATGGCCCGTATCGGCGGCAACGCCTGGATGATGGACGCGGCGCGGATGCTCACGGCCAATGCAGTGGATTTGGGCGAGAAACCGTCAGTGCTGTCGGCGATTCTCAAGTACCACCTCACTGAACGCGGCCGCGAGTGCATCAGCCACGCCATGGATGTTCATGGCGGCAAGGCAATCATCATGGGGCCGAACAACTACCTCGGTCGCAGCTGGAACGGCGCGCCGATTTTCATCACCGTGGAAGGCGCGAACATTCTCTCGCGCAACCTGATGATCTTCGGTCAGGGTGCGATTCGCTGCCATCCATTCGTGCTTAAGGAAATGGCCCTCGCCGGTCGTGAAGACAAGGACCAGGCCCTCACCGAATTTGATGGCCTGCTGCTCAAACACATCGGTTTCGCCGTGAGTAACGCCGCCAGCACACTGGTGCTGAACCTTGGTTTCGGTCACTTCGAACATGCGCCAGGCGACAAGCTCAGCCAGGGTTACTTCCGCGCCCTCAATCGCCAGGCGGCTGCGTTCGCCATGCTCGCCGACCTGAGCATGATGCTGCTGGGCGGCGAATTGAAACGACGCGAACGTCTGTCGGCACGTCTGGGGGATGTGCTCAGCAACATGTACCTCGCCTCCGCCGCACTCAAGCGTTACCACGACCTCGATTCACCGGAGCACATGGCACCGCTGTTTACCTGGGCCATGGAAGAAAGCCTGGGTCAATCGGAACGAGCGCTTGATGAACTGCTGACCAACTTCCCGAACAAGGTGTTGGGTTGCCTGTTGCGGGTGATCGTGTTCCCGTTCGGACGTCGTCACAAAGGGCCGTCGGACAAACTCGGCGCGGAAGTGGCGGCGGTGATCGGTCGCACCAAGGGCGATCCAACTTTGGAAGAGTTGCTCGGCGGTTGCTACCGACCGCAATCCGCTGATGACCCGGTCGGCGCCCTGCAACATGCGTGTAACCTGCTGAGTGCCGCGCAACCGCTGCGCAAAAAGCTTCATGTCGCACTCAAAAGCGGCCAGTTCAAACCGGTCGCCGGGGAACACGTCATCGATGCCGCGCTTGAAGCTGGCGTGTTGCAGCCCGTGGAAGCGCAGACCCTGCGTGACGCCGAAGCGGCGCGGCGCAAGGTGATTGATGTCGATGATTTCGACAAAGAGGAACTGGCGCTGGCGCAAGGAAAGGTCCGCTGATCCAGCCAGCCATGTCTCTCTACCATGCAAAAAAGGCGCAGGCGCTTTATACTCCCGCGCCCGTTTTGCTCTTGAGGACTTATCTCGTGTCCAATGTCGTTGCCGATCATCTTGTCTTGCTCGACCACCTGCGCAGCATCCTGGTCGCCGTAGGTGAGGCCGAACAGGTTCCCGAAGAAAGCCATGCCTTGTTCCTGGAGCGCTTCGACGAACTGCGTGCGTTGCTGCCGGTCGACCCGATCGAAAGCCAATACCTGGGCCAGGACATTCTGTGCCAGGTGATCACCCGCTACCCGCAAATCGCCCACCTGGTCCCGCGTGACCTGCTGTGGTACTTCGCCGGTGACTGCCTGCATTACATGCCCGACGATGAAATCGACTTGTATCAGGCGCTGGAAGAACGTCGTTTCGAAGCTGAACAAAACGACGAACCCTTCGACTGGAACCAGGAAAAACAACTGCTGGCGATGTCGAAAGACGACAGCAAGCACTGATCCTCGGTCAGAAATGCAAAGGCCCGCATGGTTGAACATGCGGGCCTTTTTTTTGCCGGGTGATGGGGTGTTTGGGCGGACGCCTTCGCGAGCAAGCCCGTCAAAGCAACCCATCACTCTCGGGCAACTCATACTCTGCCGCGCCCCTGCCCAATGCATTAGGCTTACCCGGCTTGCTCAGGGTCGGTTCCTTCTCCAGGCACTCCACCAGATAGTCGATAAGCACCCGTAGCTTCGGTGGCAAATAACGGGTCGGCGAATGCAGCAACCAGGCGCCGCCGTGGTAAGAAGCCAGAAAGGTCCAGTCCGGCAACACCTGCACGATCAGCCCCTGCTCCAGCGCATAACGTGCGGTGAAGTACGGCAGGCTGCCAATCCCGATGTGCTGCAACACTGCGCCCAACCGCACGCCGGTGTGATTGGCCGCATACCGTCCGCGCACGCCAACGGTGACGGCCTTGGTGCCTTTCTTGAATTTCCAGCGTGCATCGCTCGGGGTTTCGCCCAGGTAGATGCAGCTGTGGTTGAGCAAGTCGTGGGGATGGGTCGGCGTGCCGTGTTCGGCCAGGTATTGCGGCGTTGCACAGAGCAAATGATCGATGGTCAGCAATTGCCGCCCGACCAGTCCGGCAGGCGGCCGATCTGTAATACGAATCGCCAGATCAACGTTGTCGTCGATCAAATCCACCTGGCGGTCCTCAAGCAACAGTTCCACATCCACTTTGGGATAACGACGCAAAAATTCCGGCATATGCGGATGAATCACGAAACGCCCCACCGCCTTCGGCACACTGACGCGCACCAGTCCTTCCGCTTCATGGGTGAATTGGCCGCTGATTTCCATTACCGACTTGGCTGCGTTGACCATCTCCTGGCAACGCTTGAACACCTCTTCCCCACCGTCGCTCAAGCGCAACTTGCGCGTGGTTCGCTGCAGTAAACGGGTGGCGAGCGCCTTCTCCAGGCGCGAAATGCTGCGACTGACCGCCGAGGGGGAAGAACCCAACTGTCGAGCAGCCTCGGAGAAGCTGCCAGTCTCGACAACCTTGACGAAGATCGCCATTTCACCGAGCAGCGGTAGTGGAAGATTTATGCTCACAGCGCAACAGTCCTTTGATGTTTGAACGGATTATCACGCAATTCCACGCTTCATATAATAAAAAATAGAATAGTTAATAAGGGCATGGAATATGACGCTTCGCCTCTTTTTCCATAGTGATGACCTCAAGGCCAATGTGGAAGTCCTGGATTGCACGCCCCACGAGAACGAATTTGCCGTAGTGCTGCGCGCCACATTGTTTCATCCCCAAGGCGGTGGACAACCCTTTGATACCGGCTGGATCGGCGAAAGCCGGGTGCTGCGGGTTGTTCAGGATCCGGACCGGATCATTCATTTCGTCGACCATCCGGTAAAACCGGGCATGACTCAGATTCGTGTCGACGAACAACACCGCCAGTTCAATTCACGCATGCATTCCGCCGGCCACCTGATCGGCCACTTCGTCCAGGCCATGGGCTGGATGCCGATCAAGGCTCATCACTGGCCGGGCGAAGGACGCGTGCAATTCAAACCGGCAGAGTCGGCAAAAGAGGTTGATACCGAGATGATTCAGCACGGCATCGAGCAGTGGATCGCCCATGATTTTCCGCGCCTGACGTCGATGCGTGAAGGCGCCCGGGAAATCGGTTTCGGTGAACTGCCCGCCTACGGCTGCGGCGGCACCCATGTACGCAGCCTGAAAGATTTGGGCACGGTCACGATCGCTTCCCTTTCACTGAAGAAGGGAACGCTGTCAGTCCACTACAGCGTGGATTGAGCATTTGGGCGATGCCGTTCCTGTCATCGCCTGACGCCGGGGGAACCTGCGGTCGCGGGTTCTGTTGACTATCTGATAGATGGACCTAAGACATGATGCTTGACGTCGAGCGTCTCGATGAGACGTGCATAAAAAAACTAGCCAACGAAGAAGTCCTCGCCATCCGCGTCAAAGGCTTGTTGCCCAAGCCACTGGCGATTCAGATTGGCGACAAGATCCTCGCCCCTGGCTTCGAAGGCTATATCAATGCGCCGAGCATCGGTCGCATCGGCATGGCGTTTTATGAAGCGGAAAACCAGCCGCTACTGATCGAAGATTATTTCGAACGCGCCACCCGCAACATTGCGGAATTGCGCAACCGGTGTGCGCCCTATTCGTCCCCCGTCGACACCCTACGCTGTATGCTCGACGAGTCCTGGCCGGCGGGTGCGCACCTGGAAAATCTCTACGGTCGCAAGATGTATGTCGGGCTGTCCCGGGTGGTGAAACCCGGGATCTGTTTTCTGGCCCACCACGACATTTTCGCCAAGGACGCCCCGGACAGTTACCAGGCCAAAAGCCTGGAAGCGCAGTTCGCCTGCAATGTTTACCTGAACATGCCCGCCGAGGGCGGTGCACTGCAGATGTGGGACCACGACATCTCCCCGGACCAGTTCGACGAAATGCGTGGCGACAGTTACGGAATCGATCCGGCTCTGCTCGGGACTCCGACCCTGGAGATTCTTCCCGAGCCGGGTGATTTCATCATGTTCAATTCGCGCTGCATGCACTCGGTGACACCGGGAGTGGCTGATCCGCGCTTGAGCCTTTCGTTCTTTGTCGGCTATCGCGGCAATGCTTCACCCCTTACTTTCTGGAGTTGAAATGCTTTCGAATTACCTGGGCGAGTTTCTGGCGCTGGCAACTATCCACTTTCTGGCCGTGGTTGCACCTGGACCGGACTTCGCAGTGACCATCCGTCAGAGCGTGCGCTTCGGTCGACTGGTCGGGATTTGCACGGCGCTGGGCATCGGTGCGGGTATTTCCGTGCATGTGCTTTACACCTTGCTCGGTGTCGGCGCGCTGATGCACACGACGCCTTGGCTGCTGACTGTGGCCAAGGTTGTGGGTGGTGCTTACATTTTGTACCTCGGCGTCAGCCTGTTGCGCAGCAAGCCCAAGACCGTACTGGAAGGCGACAAGCCTGACGAACCGGCCGTAGAACAAACGTTGCTGAAGGCATTTACCACCGGCTTTCTGACCAACGCGACCAACCCGAAAGCCACACTGTTTTTCCTGGCGATCTTCACCACCATCATCAGCGCCACAACGCCACTGAAGATCCAGGCGCTTTACGGGGTCTGGATGTGTTTTGTGAATGCGCTGTGGTTTGTGATCGTCGCGCTGTTCTTTTCCAGTGCCCGGGTACGGCTGCTGTTTATGCGCATGGGGCACTGGTTCGAACGCACCATGGGGGTGATTCTGATCCTGTTCGCCGGGCGCCTGATTCTGTCGATGTAAAACCTGCGCCCATGCAAAAGGCCCGCTCAGTCTGACTGGCGGGCCTTTTTCGTTTCTGCGCCGCTTTTGCATTTCTGTGCGACAGATCCCACTTCGGGGACTCCCCTATCGCTCTCTCGTGGTGTTAGCTTGTTAACGTTTCTGTCTCATCGATCAGAAACTTCTCACAAACTGCCTGCAAAGGAATGCCCTCAGCAATGAATTTCTCACTCAAGCACCTGGCCGCGTCAACCCTGATACTGGCCAGCCTTTCGTCGTTCACCCTGACCGCGCACGCTAACATCAACCCGCAACAGAGCGCGGCCATCCTCAAAACCTTCAGCGACGAATCGGTAACGGATTTCAGGCAGTTCCTGGGAGGCCTGGCCAAAAGCGACCTTGGCAAAACCGACGACCTCGGCCCGGCCATCAGTGCCTTTCTCGACAACAAGACCCTTTCTTCAGAACAGCAGAACGAGATCCATCGCCTGCTCGGCCTCTATGCACGCGTGAAGTACGGCAGCGCCGCCACCGAGACCCTGCGCGAGTTGGTGGCCATCCCGACCTTCCGTGTGGATGGCGTTGCCCAGCACGACAATCCCGAATTCATCAAGATCGCCGAAAAGATCAAGAGCCTTGCCCAGACCTTCGACCTGAATTTTCGCAACATCGACAACCGCGTCTATGAAATCTCCCTGGAAGGCAGTGGCGATGAAGTCGTGGGCATTCACGCGCATGCCGACGTGGTGCCCGTGACGCCGGAGAACTGGGTCCTGAAAGACGGCACCCGACTCGATCCGTTCAAAATCACCCTGATCGGCGACCGCATGTATGGCCGGGGTACCGAGGATGACAAGAACGGCATCGTGGTAGCGCTCTACGCCATGAAGATCATCAAGGAAGAGAAGCTGCCGCTGGCCAGGAATCTCAAGCTGCTGGTCGACACCACCGAAGAAACCACCGGCGACGCCATCCCCTATTACTTCGAAAACAACCCGACACCCAACTACAACCTGGCGCTGGATGGCAGCTACCCGGTGGTGATTGCCGAGAAAGGCTACGGCACCGTCATGGCGAACTTCGCCAAGCGCAAAGCAGAGGGCAAGGGCGCTGAAATCATCTCGATGACGGGCGGCATGGCCACCAACCAGATTCCGTCAACATCGGTCGCCACCCTTTTAAGTGACAAGCCTGCTGAATTGGCCGCCAGCCTGCAGAAGGCAGGTAGCGATTATGCCAAGCGCAACGGCGGCAATTTCGAAGTAACCGCCAAGGTCGTCGGCAAGGACGTCAAGCTGACGGTCACCGGCGTTTCGGCCCACTCCTCCGAGCCCGAGTCAGGCGTCAACCCGGTAGCCAGGATGCTGGACTTCATCAACAGCCTCGACGGAAAAGTTGCGCTCAAGCACAACCACATTACCGACGCCGCCCGCTATGCGGCCGACAACTGGGGGCTGGATTACCTGGGTGGCAAATTGGCGGTCGGCTTTTCCGATGCCTTCATGGGACCGCTGACCGCTTCCCTGACTTATGTCGCAATGGATGAAAAAGTCTTCAAGCTCGCGGTAAACCTGCGCGTGCCAAAGGGTAAGTCGCCGGAAACGCTCAAGACCGAAATCGCCGACAAGCTTGATGCCTGGAGCAAGAAGACCCACGTCGCGGTAGCCATCGACTACTCGATCGCCGAGCCGATGTACCGCAATCCTGAGGGTGAATGGGTCAAGGCCCTGCAGGCTGTAGCCAGCGAAAACCTTGGCATGGTGCACAAGTTCGGTACTTCCGCCGGCGCCACCTCGGTCCATGAACTGCCCAATGGCGTGCAATTCGGCCTGGCCAGGTCCGAGGTCAAGTACACCGGCCACACTGACAACGAGTTCAAGACCGTCGACCAGTTCCTGTTGGATCTGCAGATCGTGACCGAGATGATGGGACGCATCGGGCAATTGCCGAAGCTCTGATCCCCTTTCGGACCCGCTATTTTGGCGGGTCCAACGCTGTGATCGTGTTGATTCCAACACAAACGAAAACGCCGCTCATTGCTGAGCGGCGTTTTCGTTAAATATGGAGCGGGAAACGAGACTCGAACTCGCGACCCCGACCTTGGCAAGGTCGTGCTCTACCAACTGAGCTATTCCCGCAAATGGCGTCCCCTAGGGGACTCGAACCCCTGTTACCGCCGTGAAAGGGCGGTGTCCTAGGCCACTAGACGAAGGGGACACGCTAACTGAAACACATGGTGTGCATTTCAGTGCCCAAATCCGCATCCGAAGATGCTGGTTCTGGTTTCACTCAGCCCTGCCCGAAAGCAACGCTGTTTAAAATTGGAGCGGGAAACGAGACTCGAACTCGCGACCCCGACCTTGGCAAGGTCGTGCTCTACCAACTGAGCTATTCCCGCATTGGCGTCCCCTAGGGGACTCGAACCCCTGTTACCGCCGTGAAAGGGCGGTGTCCTAGGCCACTAGACGAAGGGGACACACGTACAACATTCACTCCCTACCGCGTTTCGCTGTGTGCTTTACGCTGTAAGTGGCGCGCATTCTATGGATGGATTGAAGGGTCGTCAACCCCCAGATATAAATTTATTTAAATCAATGACTTCGCCCTGCTTTGAGCCACTAATCGGGCTTTTCCGTCGCCCGGTGTTTGACGCCTATATTCTGACACCCGCCAAGACGTTATAGTCCACCCACGCCAAAGATGATGGCAATGTGCACCTCGCACGCTATTACTTATATAAGCAGGAACGCGGCCGATACAGGCAGTGCAGTAGCCGATTCAACTCGCCGAGCGGCGCTATGCGTCCCAATGCCAAGCCACTACACTCGCACGCGAACCCCATAAAGAGGTCTTACCGGTGACACCACTCATGATCACCCTGCTAGTCGTAGCCGGGATCGCACTATTGATCGCCATTGGCTACATGAACCATGTGGTGGAAAACAATAAGCTGGAAAAGGCCCGCGCCAAAGTTGAGCTCAACGATCGTCTGCGTCGTTGCGGCGAAATCACCGAGACCTTCCCCGGCCAGTTGATGACACCGGCGCTCAAGCTGCTGTTGACCCGTCTGGAACTGAACGTCTGCCAACGCCTGCTCAATCTGGAAAAAACCAGCTCCAACCTCAAGGCACGGATTGGCGAACTGAGCGCCCTGGTCGGCCAAGGCGAATCGATCCCGGTCAACAACCCACCGGCACCGATCCAGACCGAAGCCAAAGCCAAAGACGTACGCTTCCTGCTCGAAGCCCTGCACGGCCAAATCACCCGCGCTGCACAGGACGGCTTCCTGCCGACCAACGAAGCCAAACGCTGGATCCGCGAAGTTCGCCACATCCTGGTCCTGCTGCACATCGAGTTCTTCAACAACCTCGGACAGCACGCCCTGCAACAGAACCAACCCGGCCAGGCCCGCCTGGCGTTCGAACGGGGCGTGCAATACCTGCGCAAACAACAGGAACCGCAGGTCTACGCCGAACAGCTGGAATACCTGGAAAAACTCCTGGCTCGCGCCAACGCACAAGTCATGGACAACATCGCCCCGGTAGAAGGCGAAGTGAACCAACTGACCGAAGGCCTAAAAGACGTCGAGGCCGATGCGGACTGGAAGAAAAAAGTGATCTACGACTGATCACAAAAAGCAGAAAAGCCACCTAAACAGGTGGCTTTTTTTTTGCGTTGAGTTTGGCGTGTACACCCAGGAAGGATAGCTCGGCTGTCAGGCCGCAAGCCCGGTTCCCACAGTTGATCGGTGTACGCCTCAGAGCCGAAAGTGCCCCACCATCCCCTTCAACTCAACCCCCAACTGCGCCAACTCAATACTGGAAGCCGCATTCCCCTGCATCGCCAACGAAGACTGATCCGCGCTGGCCCGAATACTCGTGACACTGCGATTAATCTCCTCAGCCACTGAACTCTGCTCCTCGGCAGCTGCTGCGATCTGCTGGTTCATCTGCTGAATCAAAGACACTGCCGCTGCAATACTCCCCAGCGCACTCTCAGTCTGCAACGCATCACTCACCGCCAGCTTCACCAGCTCGCCACTGTTCTGAATCTGCTGAACAGAAGACTGAGCCGCCGAGCGCAAGGCGCTCACCAGTCGTTCAATCTCCTCGGTCGATTGCTGAGTGCGCTTGGCCAGTGCCCGCACTTCATCGGCCACCACCGCAAAGCCCCTGCCCTGCTCGCCGGCTCGAGCCGCTTCGATAGCGGCGTTGAGGGCCAACAGATTGGTCTGCTCGGCCACACTCTTGATGACGCTCAGCACCGTACCGATGTTCTGGATTTCTGCGCTCAAACTTTCGATGCTCGAACTGGCCGAGTTGGCTGAATCCGCCAACTGTTCGATCCGCGCCATGCTCTGGCGCACCACCTGCTGACCACTTTCAACCTTGCCGTCCGCCGTTTGCGCCGCCTGAGCGGCCTCCTCCGCGTTACGCGCAACGTCATGCACGGTGGCGGTCATCTGATTCATCGCGGTAGCGACCTGTTCGGTTTCTTCCTTCTGGCTGCTGACTTCAAGGTTGGTCTGCTCGGTCACCGCCGACAGCGACTGCGCCGAACTGGCCAACTGTTCGATACCCGCCTGCAAACCGCTGACAATACTGCTAAGCCCCGCGCCCATCTGCTGCATGGCCTGCATCAGCTGCCCGATTTCATCACGGCGGGTCACTTCAACCGTCGCACTCAAATCGCCAGAGGCAATCTGTTGAGCAACACGGATCACACTGCGCAGCGGTGCCACGATCAACCGGGTAATCACCCAGGACGCAATCAGCCCGACCAGCAACGCCAGCGCCGAGGAACCGATGATCAGCAGCGAGTTCTTTTTCAGCTCTGCCTGCATCGACTGGTCTTCGGCGACATAGGCCTGATCCACCCGCGCCACCACCTGAGCGGCGCGCTGATGCAGCTGCTCATAGACCGTTTTTTCCTGCGCCAGCAGGCCAGTGTACTCAGCGAGTTTTTCGCTGAATCCGCCGATGTGCCCGACCACTTCATTGAGGACCGTCTGGTAACCCTCATCCTTGACCGTGGTTTTCAGCTGCTCGGCCTGGGTCAGTGCCTGGTCGGCCTGCTCGATTTTGCCCTGCCCTGCGCTGTCGTCGCCCTTGCGGCTCAGGTCCAGGCGCACGCGCGCTTCGTTCATGGCTTGCAACATCAACCGCGACACCTGGCTGACCTGATTGGCCTGTTCGATGAACTGCCCACCGTCCTTGCCTTCGGATTCCTTCAAGGCATAAGCGCCGTCATCGGCCAGCCCGGCCTGCAGCACGTCGAGGTTGTTGGCTACGCTGGACACCGACCAACTGGCCATCTCCAATGCCAGGTCCTTGGCCTGGCTGAGCGAGACGAACTCGTCAAAGGCTTTGCGGTAAGCCCCCAAGGACTGCTCGACGTCATTCATCACCGGCACGTTGGCCGCAGACGCCGCTTTCAGTTGGGTTGCCAGAGCGATCAGGCCGTCAACGCCCTCGTGCAGGGCATCGGCGGTTTTCGGGTTGCCGTGCAAGGCGTATTCCTGTTCGAGCAGTCTCACCTTGAGCAAACCGCTGTTGAGAGACGACATCTGCTTGAGCCCGTCGAAGCGCTGGCTGATGGTTTGCAGGGACCACACGCCGATGGCCGCCACCAAGGCTGTCAACAGCAGCACCAGTACAAACCCGACACCCAGTTTTTTCGCCATACCGAGGTTGGCAAAACGTCCTTGCACGGCCGAAATCATTGCACTTAGTCCCCTGAATAGTCTGTTGACGCAGATTCGCAACGGGCCTGTATCAACACAAGTCTCTGGCGTCGGAATAATGGCAAAAAGCTACGCTTCCGTCGTTTTCAGAACGCTTGAGGTCGATCCGGAGCGGTGGCCTGAAAAAACGCCCGGGCTCGCGGATCACAGGCATAGGCCACATTGATACGCTGCCAGTCACTGGCCTCTGCGGTGGGACTGAATGCCGTCGCAGAAGACAACAGAACACCGAAGCGCTGGGCTTGTTTGCGCACCTGAGCGTAGTCGGACATCCGCGATCGCGCCCAGATGAACAGGCCTCCGACCGGCTTGCCGAACACCTCCCACTCGGCATCTTCAAGCACTTGCAACGCCGCCTCCCTGTCACTGCTCAAACGCTGGCGCTGGCGCTGGACCAATTTGCGATAGGCGCCGCTGGCCAACAGGCTGGCCAACACCGACTCGCAAAACCGTGAGGCGCCCATGCTGCTGATCATCTTGACCTCGGCCAGCCGCGAAATAACCCCGGTGCCGGCCACTACAAAACCGACCCGCAACGAGCTGCTGAGGGTTTTGGAGTAGCTGCCGACGTAGATCACGTTGTCATCGATACCCAATGCAGCGAGGCGCGTACCGGGGCCGCTTTGCAAATCCGCATAGACGTCGTCTTCGATCACCAGAAGGCCATAGGTTTTGGCCAGTTGCACAACCCGCTGCGCCACCGCCGGCGCCAGGCTGCTACCAGTGGGATTGTGGTAGAAGCTATTGATAAAGATCCCGCAGGGCCTGTACTTCACCAGCAGCGCCTCAAGCGCTTCAATGTCCGGCCCGCGCGGGGTTCGCGGCACCTCGATCATGCTGACCCCGTGCAGCCTGAGCAAATCGAACAGCAAGGAATAGCCGGGATTCTCCACCACCACGCAATCACCCGGTTTGAACAAGGTCCGCACGATCAGGTCCAGCCCCTGACTGGCCCCCGCCGTTGTGAGGATCCGGCTTTCCTCTACCAGGATATCGAGCTGTTTCAGCCGTTTGTGAATCTGCTGGCGCAAGGCTGGCAGGCCCAGCGGCGTGCTGTATTTGAACAGGCCGGCCATGTCGGAGCGACTGACCTGACGGATCGCGTAGCTCAGGTCGTCTGTTTCGCGCCAGCTCTCGGGAAGTCCGCCACACCCCAGCTTGAGCTCGCCCGAGGTGTCGCCCTGCTTCATTTCTGCCCCCTCGAACCAGGGGCAATCCTGTTGCCCCTGCGCGGCCGGCGCTGGCAAGGCGACAACGAAACCGGCGCCATGACGCGACGCCAGCACCCCTTGCGCCACCAGACGTTCACAGGCCTCAACGACGCTGGACTGACTGAGCAAATTGATCCGGGCGATTTGTCGCACAGAAGGCAAACGCGTTCCCGGCGGTACCTCGCCACGACGGAGCCAGCTGGCTAGCGCGTCGACGATTTGCTGTACGACCGGCACCAATGCCTGTCGATCGATTCTCAACTCCATGAGCAAGCAAACTCCTGTCCGTTTTGCGGGAAACAGTTAATCACAGGAGCGGTCGATCAGCTGTGCGACAACGCCACCAAAACCCTCTGTTCTAACCATTTGAAACACATTGTCCGGCGCCTTTAAGGAACCGAAAAAAAACCCGCACAAGTGCGGGTTTTTTCCTACGTTGCAGTGCCTGATTCAGAACGCCGTAACGCCACCGTCCACCGCCAGTGAATGCCCCGTGGTGAATGCTGCGCCGTCGCTGCACAGGTACAGCACCGCACTGGCGATTTCCTCGACCTTGCCGATGCGTCCGACGGGGTGCATGGCATTGGCGAACTCGCCTTTCTTCGGGTCGGCTTCATAGGCACGGCGGAACATGTCGGTGTCGATCACTGCCGGACACACCGCGTTCACGCGAATCTTTTTCTTGGCGTATTCGATGGCCGCCGACTTGGTCAGGCCGATCACCGCATGTTTCGAGGCCGCGTAAATGCTCATCTTCGGCGCAGCCCCGAGGCCGGCTACCGATGCGGTATTGACGATCGCGCCGCCGCCCTGGGCCAGCAGTAAGGGCAACTGGTACTTCATGCACAACCAGACGCCTTTGACGTTGACGCCCATGATCGCGTCGAACTCATCGACCGTACCTTCGGCCAGCTTGCCTTTCTCAATCTCGATGCCAGCGTTGTTGAAGGCATAGTCGAGACGGCCGTAGGTATTGACCACCTCGTCCATCAGATTTTTTACATCGCTTTCCAGCGTGACGTTGCAACGCACGAAGGTAGCTTCACCGCCAGCTGTACGTATCAGCGCCACCGTATCCTCACCACCCGCCACGTCCAGGTCGGCCACTACCACTTTCAAGCCTTCAGCAGCGAATGCCTGGGCAGTCGCGCGGCCAATACCATTGGCAGCGCCCGTCACAACGGCGACCTGGCCAGAAAACGTCATGCTCATTGTTATGTCCTCGAAGAGAAGATGCGGGGGATCGCGTGTTCGCAATCTAGCCACAAGGGCCTGCGGTGCGGCAGCACTATCAGAAGGCCGGTTGGGTACCCATGAGTGACAGTGATAAAACCGCCGGCTCGACTATCACTGCACTGGATCGATGTGCATTCGCCGCATCAGCCAAACTTGCGGCATCGTTCATGAAGGTCTATCAACAAGTCTTCATTCATCTTGAGTGCCTGTCATGACTACCCAGACCAATCGCCAGTTCCTGCTCGCCAAACGTCCGGTGGGCGCGGCGACCCGCGAGACCTTCACCTATCAAGAAGTACCGGTCGGCGAACCGGCTGCGGGTCAGATCCTGGTCAAAAACGAATACCTGTCCCTGGACCCGGCCATGCGTGGCTGGATGAATGAGGGCAAGTCCTACATCCCGCCGGTCGGTATTGGCGAAGTGATGCGCGCATTGGGCGTAGGCAAAGTCGTTGCCTCGAGTAATCCGGGCTTCGCGGTCGGGGACTACGTCAATGGTGCCTTGGGTGTGCAGGATTACTTCCTCGGCGAGCCACGAGGTTTCTACAAGGTCGATCCGAAACTGGCGCCTCTGCCGCGCTATCTGTCGGCGCTGGGCATGACCGGGATGACCGCCTATTTCGCCCTGCTCGATGTCGGCACGCCAAAGGCTGGCGACACCGTGGTGCTGTCGGGCGCGGCCGGTGCGGTGGGCAGCATTGCCGGGCAGATCGCCAAGATCAAAGGTTGCCGCGTCATCGGCATTGCCGGGGGCGCGGACAAGTGCCAGTTCCTGATCGACGAACTGGGTTTTGACGGTGCCATCGATTACAAAAACGAAGACGTCCACGCCGGCCTCAAGCGCGAATGTCCGAAAGGCGTCGATGTGTATTTCGATAACGTCGGCGGCGATATCCTCGACGCGGTGTTGAGTCGCCTGGCCATGAAGGCGCGGGTGGTGATCTGTGGCGCCATCAGCCAGTACAACAACAAGGAAGCGGTCAAAGGCCCGGCCAACTACCTGGCGCTGCTGGTCAATCGCGCGCGGATGGAAGGTTTTGTGGTGATGGACTATGCCGCGCAATTCGCCGCCGCCGGGCAGGAAATGGCCGGCTGGATGGCCAAGGGGCAACTCAAGAGCAAGGAAGATATTGTTGAAGGACTGGAGACGTTCCCGGAGACGCTGATGAAGTTGTTCAGCGGCGAGAATTTCGGGAAGTTGGTGCTGAAGGTTTAACGCCAACTATAAATGTGGGAGCGGGCTTGCTCGCGAAGGCGGAGTGTCAGCCGACATCAACGTTGACTGACACTCCGCCTTCGCGAGCAAGCCCGCTCCCACATTTTGATCTTCGGTGTTAGATCAGGCCAGTTCGGCGACTACGGCGGCGAGCGCCTTGGCCGGATCCGCTGCCTGGCTGATCGGACGGCCGATCACCAGATAATCGGAACCGGCATCCAGCGCCTGACGCGGCGTCAGAATGCGGCGCTGATCGTCCTGGGCGCTGCCCGCTGGACGAATCCCCGGGGTCACCAGTTGCAGCGACGGGTGCGCCGATTTCAGGGCCTGGGCTTCCATAGCCGAACAAACCAGACCGTCCATCCCGGCTTTTTCCGCCAACGCGGCCAGGCGCAACACTTGCTCCTGCGGCTCGATATCCAGACCGATACCCGCCAGGTCTTCACGCTCCATGCTGGTCAGCACGGTCACGCCGATCAGCAATGGTTTCGGACCAGTGCGCTGGTCAAGCACTTCGCGGCACGCGGCCATCATGCGCAAACCACCGGAGCAGTGCACATTGACCATCCACACGCCCATCTCCGCAGCCGCCTTGACGGCCATGGCGGTGGTGTTCGGGATGTCGTGGAACTTGAGGTCCAGGAACACTTCGAAACCCTTGTCACGCAGGGTGCCAACGATTTCCGAAGCGCAGCTGGTGAACAGTTCTTTACCGACTTTGACCCGGCACAACTTCGGGTCCAACTGATCGGCCAGCTTCAGTGCGGCGTCACGGGTGGGGAAATCCAGGGCGACGATGATAGGAGTCTGGCAGGCGGACATGAGTGGGCTCTCAGGCAGGTCGAAATCGGCGCGCATTGTAGCGGAACCAGCGCCTCTGCGGGACCCGATGATCGGTAATTCGTCGAGGCGACTCTAGCAAGACTAGCCCCTGCACCAATTGTGTCGAGTCAGATACACACACGACACGCCTGCAACACCCTTCAACGTTACCTTCGGCAGCCGCAACACGTCCTTACAGCACTTCCCGCCTCCGGGCCGGACGCCTATGCTGAAACCACAACCTCGCAGCCCATCTTTGTGGTTGGCAGCCTACCTGGCAGATGAACGCACGCATGCACAACCTCCACGCACCTGTGAACGACGATCAAAAAGCGCCCGGCGACGACAAACGCTGGAGCATTCGCGCCCTGATCGTCGACGATGACGTCCCGATCCGCGAACTGATGATCGACTATCTGGCCCGGTTCAACATTCACGCCAGCGGCGTCACCGATGGCGCCGCGATGCGCCTGGCGCTGCAAGCGGAGCATTTCGACGTGGTGGTGCTCGACCTGATGCTGCCCGGCGAAGACGGTTTGTCACTGTGCCGCTGGCTACGCGCCGAATCGGACATCCCGATTCTGATGCTCACCGCCCGCTGCGAGCCGACCGACCGGATCATCGGCCTGGAACTGGGCGCCGACGACTACATGGCCAAGCCGTTCGAACCGCGAGAATTGGTGGCGCGCATCCAGACTATCCTGCGCCGGGTACGCGACGATCGCACTGAACAGCGAGCCAACATCCGTTTCGACAACTGGCGCCTGAACAGCGTGCTGCGCCAGTTGATCGCCGCTGATGGCCTGGTGGTGCCGCTGTCCAACGCCGAGTTCCGTTTGCTCTGGGTGTTCATCGAACGTCCGCGCCGGGTACTCAGCCGCGAACAACTGCTGGATGCCGCTCGCGGTCGCTCGATCGAAGCCTTTGATCGCAGCATCGACTTGCTGGTCTCGCGCCTGCGCCAGAAACTCGGTGACGACCCGAAAGCCCCGCAGCTGATCAAAACCGTTCGCGGTGAGGGTTATCTGTTCGACGCCAGAGACATCGGCTGATGCGTGCGCGCTTCGATACGCTCTTCGGCCGCCTGTTTGGCATGCTGCTGGTGGCGATCATCCTGGCGCACTTGTTGGCGTTTTTCTGGTTTCACTATTACGGCCCGCCGCCGCCCCCTCCGCCGCCGGGGTTTTCCGAAAACTTCGACGGACAGCGCCCACCCAGGGACCCGCGCTTCGAAAGTCGGCCACCGCGGCCGTGGTTCGGCGGCCCCTTGGTGCCGCTGACCTTTCAACTGGTCTCGCTGATCATCGCCGCCTGGTACGGTGCCAAACTGTTGAGCCGGCCGATCCAGCGCCTGAGCGATGCTGCCGAGCGACTGAGCGAAAACCTCGACAGCCCGCCTCTGGATGAGTCCGGCCCACGGGAAGCACGGCAAGCGGCGCACACCTTCAACAAGATGCAGCAACGCATTCGTGAACAAGTGCAGCAACGCTCGCGGATGCTTGGCGCCGTCTCCCACGACCTGCGTACGCCGCTGTCGCGGCTCAAGCTGCGGCTGGAGCAGATCGACGACAACAAATTGCAAGGCCAGATGCGTCAGGATCTGGACGACATGATTGGCATGCTCGACGCCACGCTCACCTACCTGCACGAGCAGCGCACCAGTGAGGCCCTGCAATGGATGGATGTGCAGGCGCTGGTCGAATCCCTGAGTGAAAACGCCCAGGACCAGGGCGCCGATGTTCTGACCAGTGGCCACTGCGCACCGTTGCAAGTGCAGCCGATGGCCTTGCGCTCGTGCATCAACAACCTGCTGGACAATGCCCTGCGTTATGCCGGGCAAGCAGTGATTACGCTCGAAGACACGCGCGAAACCCTGGTGATCCGGGTCATCGACCATGGGCCGGGTATTGCGGCGGATAAACGTGAAGCCGTGTTCGAGCCATTTTTTCGCCTGGAAGGATCGCGCAACCGCAACTCCGGTGGCGTCGGGCTGGGCATGACCATCGCCCGCGAAGCGGCCGAACGCCTGGGTGGGCAGTTGAGCCTGGAAGAAACCCCCGGTGGTGGCTTGACCGCCGTTATACGGCTACCTCGATCCTTGTAATTGGATGGACTCGCCCAAGCCGAGGCGTCAATGCGCCACGGTGGCAGTCTAAACAGCCAACGACAGCGAGGGCGAGTCCATGAAAAATCATAGTTCGATTGATCAATCCCTGTCTTCTTC
>NZ_VOBM01000035.1:0-73411 GCF_008370005.1 Pseudomonas sp. ANT_J28 | reverse complement strand
GCGAATCGATGCGCAGGCGCGCAACGAAATTGACGGCAACAGGGACTTCAGACTAACAATGCAAACCTGCGTCGCTGCGCTCCGACTGCCTGTCCGAATGAGCGTGGAATGAGTGTCCGGATGTTGGCGGGCTGAGTGTCCGGATGGCGTGGAATCCGCAAACAGGAGGGCATAGCGTCTGAGCCTACCGTCAAAAAATACCTGATCTTGGGTGGATACCTACCTCGATAAATTTCAATCAAAAGCAAACCGTGTTTGCTTTTTTTCCCCTCTCTAGTCTGTGCCTGTCTCTTTCCGTATAGGCACAGCTATGAACTCCCCTCTCCAAGAAGTAAACAGCAATACCACGATGGCAGAGCTTTCTCATAAGGCTCCTGCAAGTCCTTACACGTTACTTGAGCTATTTGATTCCGCCTCCACGCTGATTCGCGTGAAACAGGTCATGGCAATCACTGGTATTGGTCGCGCTACCGTTTACAAACTGATGAACCAGCCTGAGAGCGGTTTTCCACAAGCCGTAAAACTCACCAATAGCACGGCACGCGGCGCGCCTGTAGCGTGGGTTCTGTCCGAAGTCCAAGCATGGGCACGCAGCCGCATTGAGGCACGTGATCAGGTGGCCGCATGAAGCGCAACTACAGTCCATTCAAAGGGCCTTTTCTTGATTCCTACAGCATCGGATTCCGTCTCTATCGACCGGATGCCATCAACTGGCGGCACCGCACCATCGCCGGTGTGAGCTGGAACGGGGAGGAACAAGAAGCCTTCTTTTTCAACCCTGATAGCTTGGTCCTTCCGCTCAAACTCAATCCATGGGAATTACCTGAACTGATCCGCAAAAACGCGGTACGCAGGGAGTTTTCCAGCATCCACGGTTCGGGTCATTTCGCGATGAAACAAGGTCGTCGCGCCGCGCTGAAATCGCTGGATTTGACCGACTGGGTCACTTACTGGCTGGTCGATCAGTCGGCCGGCTACGCGAACGATCCGGCGGTGTGGCAACGCATCACTGAGCAGGATCTTGCCGAGGAAAAAACTGCAAGCGAACGACTTCACCGTGAAATGAAGTTGACCTCGGATCTGACCAGCTATGTGGACGAATGTCTGGCACAGCAGCGCGAACTGCTCGCGGTAGAACACCGCCGACGGTGCGTCGAGGACAGCAAAATCCTGGCTTGGCTCAAAGGCGAAACACCGCCCCCCCTGTTCACCAACATGCAGGAGGCGGCATGACGCCGACCTTTCTTCCCCACCAAGCATTGGATCTTGTCGGTGTACTTGAAGCGTCTCTGCCTTCTACCGCAGAGATCAAAGGTCGCCAGCGCTTGCTGACCCTCCGCGATCAAGCGATCTCGGCCGGCGCTCAGGTGCTAATCGTGCTGTGGCATGACCTGGAGTGGACGTTGTTAGCGATTCAGCCCCCAGCAGACGTGGTGATTCACGACGCTCGCCAGTTGATTCCCAACCTGCTGCGCAATTCCGAAGCGCTACAGCAGATGCGGCAACGCGCCGGCCAAGGCAACCACTTGCAATGGCTCACCCTCGCCCGCCCCGTCACTACCCAGCACTAACGAAAACGCCCCCGGGAGCGATCCGGAGGCGTTGAGGTAAATCTACATGCCCGCACAATTTATGCCGCATCAAAGAAATGCGCAAGATCTCCGCACGGTTGCACTTTGCAAAACAGGACGTTACTCTTTGGCCGTCGCTGCAAATTCAGCGACCGGGTTTAGCGGCCCGATCAACAATAGGCGCACAGGCGCCCCCATTACGATTGCAGGCGCTTTTTTTGTGCCTGCCAGTCTGTTTTATGGTGGCTGTGCGTGGGAGACCTTCGGGTCTGCCGGGTTCCTATTGTCCCGGTCCGCTAACCCGCGCACAGCTGCCACCTTATTTCGTTTAGCGGCGATTCGTGGCAGCTCCTCAACAATAGGAGTTTCGCCAGATGTACGCCCTCAATCCGTCCAAAATTCGCGCCACCGCCCATCGTGCAATGGCTCTCGCCGCTTTACACGCCAACTCCAGCCTCGCTACACGTCTCACCCGATACAACGCCCATATGGCCAAAGCCCGCGCGCTCGAAGCCGCAGGCGGTGCCCAATGAACCAAGCCCTGAGCTTCTCCCTACCCGAGGATCTGCTTTGCGTCCACAAAGGCGCCGAAGCCGGTGTGCCGATTGACGCCATCACCTGTGCCGTGGATCGAGCCAACTCCGTGCTCTTGCTTCTTGAGGATCAATTCGAGTGCGACGGCCCACGTCTGGCCAACCATGTCATCGCGGCGGCGCTGTGGGATGTTCGAGGGACGTTGGGACTGATCCGCACCCTCGCCGTGCACGCCGACAACTCCACTCGGCCACCCATCAGTGGAGGCGCCCAATGAGCCCTTCTATGTTGATCAATACGGTGGGCGGTGCCACCTTTGCCAGGTGCAACGCTCAAAACCAACCACTGTTCCGTATCAATGCCGGCATTTCCTGCGAAGAAGCGCTCGAACAAGCCTCTCTACTCATGGACTGTGTAAACAAGCTGACCTTCCTGAGCGGCATGGAGAATGACAACGACGCGATGGTCTGGGCTTCGCACTATTTGAGCGAGATGGCCAAAGCCATCATTGATGACGTTACCAGCGGGTTGCAATTGGCCCAAGGCGGTGGCGTATGAAGGCCTCTACCTCCAATGCCCGTCGCCCCACGTTCGCCCAAGTCAAAGCCGTTGCGCTGCAGAACATTGATCGCGTGCTTGCTCACTGGCTGCCCAACGGTAAACGCGTCGACAGTGGCAAGGAATACACCGCTCCTAATCCGACTCGCACCGACAAACGTGCCGGCTCCCTCAAGGTCAGTTTGGCCAAAGGCACCTGGGCGGATTTTGCCACCGGCGACAAAGGTGGCGACCTGATCGACCTGGTGCGCTATCTCGACGGCGGCACCGACGTCGAAGCCTGCAACAAGCTGGCGGATCTGCTGCGCGTTACCGCTGGGGCGGCTGAATCGAAACCAAGCCCTAGCAAAAGCAAAACACCGGAATGGCTGGCCATTCAGCCGATCCCGGCCGAGGCCATGAGCAAGTGCCCGGCCAAACACCGGCAACACGGTACGCCGTCCAAGGTTTGGATTTATCGCGACGCTCAAGGCCAGCCAGTCATGGCCCTCTATCGCTTCGACTTGGGCCCGGATGAAGACGGCAAACCGCGCAAGGTGTTTGCCCCGTTGACCTGGTGCCAACGGGCCGACGGTCAAACGCAGCAATGGCGCTGGCAGGGTCTGCCGGAGCCGCGCCCTCTGCTGCGCCTGGATGAACTGGCGCAACGCGAGGAGGCTCCGGTCATTCTGTGCGAAGGCGAAAAGGCCGCCGATGCCGCGGCGAAGCTGCTGCCCAGCTACGTGGCCACGTGCTGGCCGAACGGCTCGAACTCCTGGCACAAAGCTGACCTGACACCACTCAAAGGTCGGTCCGTGGTGTTGTGGCCCGACAACGACGCCAGTGGCAAAAGCTGCATGGATACCGTCGCCGAACAACTGCATCAGATCGGCGCCGCGTCGGTGCGCGTGATCGCTCTGGATGTCTTAAAACGCAAGCCCACGTTCAAGAATGACCAACCGACGTTCGCCAAGGGTGGCCAATGGGAAGACGGCGACGACGCGGCCGATGCCCAAGCCAAAGGCTGGACGGCGGCGCACTTCGCCGAGCTGGAACACAGCGGCGAATTGTTCGGTGTTGAGCCTGTGAAAGCATCGGCCGAACCACCCGAAGCCAAGGCCAAGCCAACAACTAAACGGCCAGCGAAACCCAAAAACGATCTGCTGCCCGGTGGCTTTCGCCTCACGCCGGAAGGCGTGTTTTATTCCGGTGACGATGGCGAAGCGCGCCCCGTGTGTTCGCCACTGGAGATCCTGGCTCGTACCCGAGATGCGCAGGGTCATAACTGGGGTTTGCTGGTTGAGTTCGACGATCCCGACGGGGCAAAAAAGCGCTGGAACATCCCGGCGCGGACCATGACCGGCGACTTCGGCAAGGACGTGCTCGGCCCATTGGTGGACATGGGCCTGCGACTGGCCGGCAGTCGTTCCGGGCGCAATGCGCGCAACGACCTGCAAAGTTATCTCGGCGGTTTTGACAGCGCCCAGCGGGCACGACTGGTTACCCGTTTAGGTTGGCACGACAGCGCCTTCCTGCTGCCCGAACAACAGGTCGGTTCGCACACCGAACACCTGCATTTCTATGAGGCAGGTGCGCAGCTTCCACCCATCAGCGAAGCCGGCACTCTGGAGCAGTGGCAAGAGCAGATCGGCGCCTTGTGCATCGGCAATCACCGCTTGGCATTTGTGGCCAGCGTGGCGTTTGCCGGTCCGCTGCTGCACATGCTCGGCCATGAGTCGGGCGGCTTTCACCTCTACGGTGACAGCTCGGGCGGCAAAACCACCCACCTGCAAGTGGCTGCCTCGATCTACGGCGGACCGCGTCTGGTGCGTTCCTGGCGCTCGACGGATAACGCACTGGAGTCCATCGCCGCCGCGCATTCAGACGGGCTCCTGGTGCTGGATGAAATCGGCATGTGCGACCCGCGCATCATTGGTGAAACGGTGTACATGCTCGGCAACGGCACCGGGAAGGCTCGTGCCAATGATCGAGGACAAGCGGGCCGACAGGTGCAGGAGTGGCGCTTGCTGTTTCTCTCGACCGGCGAGAAGACGTTGGCGCAGCACATGGCTGAAGCCAACAAGGAGCTGAAAGCCGGCATGGAAGTGCGGATGCTCGCCGTGCCAGCGGATGCCAGCAAAGGCCTGGGCATGTTCGATGTGCTGAACGGCTTTGATGACGCCGCCGCCCTCTCCGATGCACTCAAGGCACGGGTGGCCAAGTACTACGGCACACCGCTCACCGCCTTCCTGTCGGCCCTCTGTGAGCCCGGCAAGCGACATGCTTGGTCGGCGATCCTGCGTCACACCTTGGAGGGGTTCATCGCCAAGGCGCTGCCTGCCTCGGCCAGCGGTCAGGCGCATCGTGCTGCGGCTCGTTTCGGTCTGGCCGCAGCAGCCGGCGAACTGGCCACCGCGATGGGGATTACCGGTTGGCCCGATGGCGCCGCCACCACTGCAGCTCGGGTCTGTCTGAGTGCTTGGATGAATGAGCGCGGCGGTGCTGGCAACTTGGAAGGGGACGCGATCTTGGCGCGGTTGCGTCAGGTCATCGAGCGCTTCGGTGAAAGCCGTTTCACCCGCTGGGAGTCGGCCGCCGCGAAGATCGATGAGCACGGTCCACGCACCATTGACCGGTTGGGTTTTCGCAAGACGCTGGAACACGGCCTGGGTGATGCGTTGCACACCACCAACACCTATTACGTGTTGCCTGAGTCTTGGCGCTCGGAAGTGTTCAAGGGCATGAACATCAATGCCGTGAACAAGGAGCTGATACGCCGTGGTGTCCTTGAGCCGGGGCCGGATGGCAAAGCCTCCTGCGCCGTCCGCTTGCCCGGCCTGGGCACTCAGCGTTGCTACGTGGTGAAGACCGTGCCGGGAACGGATGAAAGCGAGACTCAGGCCGCCTGACGCTGAGCCTACTGACTGAGGTAAAGCCGGCTCAAGCGGGCCTCGCCAGCCACTCCGAACCCAACCCAATGACACAGGACAAAACCCATGAACCGAATTGAACAACTGAAAGACGCACGCGCCACTAAAGTCATCGAAATGGAGGCGCTCAAAAAGGAAATACCACCTTTTGAGTCAGCGCTTCACAGCGAGGAGGTCATTAACAACGGCCGAGAGAGCGACGTCAGGCATGAAATCAGCAGTCGCCAAATCAAGATCGACTCGATCGATCATCAGATCTTCCGACTCGACCAAACGCTGGACCGCCTGGAGAAGCTGGCCAACCGAGAAAGCTTGATGGAAGGCTACATTACCGACATGGCTAACTGGATGGCGGATGAGCTGGAGCTTAACGATAAACGGCAAAGCCTGAGCACTCGCCTGGAGGAAATTCGCCAGCAAGCACAGGAAGAGATTACCAGCGCACGGCAGGCCGAGACTGAGGCGGCTACTGCTTACGCACAGGCCGTGGCGTGGGGCGACGTCGACGGCGAAAAAGCAGCTAGCACCGACGCTCAGAAAGCCGCGAAAAACCTCACTACCGCGAGTGAACAACATCGCCGCGAGCTCCTGATCATCACCGCCTTGGAGCAAGAGCTGGCCATCGTAGACCGACACATCAGTGAGGCTCAGGTAGAACACCAAAAAATTGAAGAAACAGCCTTGCGGCTGGCCCACAACGCACTGGAGGAAGCATGGAATGAAGCCGCCCAAACGCTGCTGGATGTAGGAGGCAAGCTGTACGCCGCTGCTCGGCTGATAGGCCGCGACCCGGTGTCCTTAATGAAGCTCGACATCCCAGAGCAGGGTGAAAACTTCGGCAGTTGGAGGTGGGGCGAATTAGCAGACCGTGGCCGCCAGCATCGCACACGCGATCTGCTCTCGATGTAACTGCCGACTCCCTGAAACAGCCTGCTTTCGCGGGCTGTTTAATTAACCCCAAGGATCGAAGCCATGAACGCAACGACACAAAACAGCTCATCCACATTCGAAATGCTTCAAGCGAGAAAAGCCCACCTGACCGCCCTACTCAAGATCGTGGATACTAGATTCGGAAAAAGCACAGCGATACAGAAGCTCACTATCACAGCGATCAAGGCAGAAATGGGACTGATCGAGCATAAGCTGAAAAAACGGTGATGAAGATAAGCGGAAGCTTGCGAAGGCTTCCGTTGTATTCAAATTCGGCGGGCCGCTTCCGGCCAAAAGCGGACGGTTCCCGAAACATTATTGAAAGCATTTTGCTACTATCGGGCGCTCTTGCCCTTTAGCGCAACGTGACCCTTAGGTTCTTCCATGTTCGACAGAAGCGACTTTGATCAACTCTCCAGTGAGCAGCTGACTTTTTGGACAGCGCACAATGATTGTCCCGGTCTCTATTACGTCACCTATCCAGGAATCGCCTTTCGATGCTCTGCCTCTCAGGAGATCATCAGGATAACCCGCGCCCCCAAACGGCAAGGCGAAAACGGATTAAACTTCTGGCTTCACGCGGAATGGATGGATTGGCGGCCTGGAGGAGAAAGTTATTTCCCAGGCTACGTTTCTGACGCTCAGTTTGAGGAAATCTCGGAAACTGTTTTCAATCAGATGGTTGCGGATCAGGCGTTTGAATTGATCGCTCCGCTCAAACAACCGCTGCATGAGTCGACCGGTTTTGTCGGAGCGTTATTGATGTACTCAATGAAGACGGAGTTCATCGTTTCGTTGTTCGCAGAGTATGAAGACGAGTACATCCATTTCTATTGGGACACGACTTCATGAGCGGCAGCTAAGGGTCGACTGCCGCCTGTCACGACCGGCGACACCCGACCCATCACTGCCTTTCGCGGAGGTTAAGAGAGAGCCAGAAACGGTCAATCGGCTATGACTAGGATCCCGGGGGCGCTTCACCGTGTTAGGAGTCGGCCCTAGCGTAGGGGCTGTACGTAAAGCAATGCCGCAAATACCCCGCCAGCAGGCCAGTGTGATCGTCGCCGAATAAGTTGTTGCGAGCTGCAAAAACGGGTCGCCAGGAGGCAGTGTTCCTTCAGCCAGCCAAACGGCCCTTGATGACATTGCGCTCTTGGTATTTGGGTTTGTTGAATGGTATACGAAGGCGCCCTGAGCATCAGGATGGATGTCATGACATTGAGTGGAGAAATGAGATGCCAGAGCGCATTTACTTTTATTGCGATGAATCCGGTGCAAAAGGCTATGCAGACCAACAGGAAAAATACCCTGGCGAGGTAGGCGTATTCGCCGGGCTCTTGGTGCCCGAGCAGCAGCATGCCGAGCTGTCGATTAAACTCAATGTGATCGCCAAGCGCTTCACGCCTGAGCAAGGAAAGCTGCACATAGCAGACCTTCCCGAGGAGCAAAAAGGGGCGTTAAGACAGGCGCTATTTGACGAGATCAGAGCGGCACATATCCCTTGCTTCTGGTATGCGATCCATGTGGCCGGCTTTAACGACTACCACATCCAGCAGGCAGAGTTGCTTCGGGACCATCGGGCTCAGGTCGAGGCGCAGCGTAACAGCCCTGCTCGAGTGAAAATGGGCAGTGTTCGTGAGGAGCTGCCCTCCCTGCATGTGAAGCTTTTCGGGGGCCTCCATGCCCACGTTGTAGCCTTTCTTCTTGAGCGAAATATGAGTGATGTAGATCTGCTGATCCGAACGGATCACGTAGATGAGCCTCTTGCCAAAGAGTTCGAAAAAGAAGCTTTGAGCCTGCTTGATAATAAATCTGAGGTCATCAAGGCGACTGGTTTTGACACCGTTGATAAAAGGGTCGTCAATGGCCAATTGACCCTCAGCGTGCACTACCCCGCGGATATGCACATCCCGGCAGTGATCAGCAACATGAGCCTAACGGCCATCGGTGAAACCGATGGATTGATATTGGCGGCTGATGTCTTGGCAAACAGCCTCAATTATCATTTCAAGAGCCGCACGGAAGGCGAGCTATACGCTCCGCTCAACGATCCGGAAGCAGTTGCCAACCATCCGCTGTATGAGCATCTGGATGCGTTCTATGGTTGGTCGAGCGACTTGGTTGGCGATGGATTGTTTGCGCACCCGAAAGCATCGCACTGAGCTAACTACCGCGATGCACAGCTCTGTTCCAGTATGGTAGATCAGTAGTATGCGACAGCCGCTTCAAAAGGCCAAAGCCGTTGGCTGCCTCCTGCAAGGTTGGAGCAGACTGGGGCATTGGCGGAATTTCAAAGGTATTTATACAGAGCCTAGTAACTGTTCAAAGTGTCTGCTTTTGGCCGTTTTCTGCCCGTCGCGAGAGGCAGAAAACGACCCATTACGGACGCTGACCAACGACTAAGCTAAGGGGCGGCGGCGCGCCGTCCCAGCGAATGAAATGAGCGATTTCAGCGCCTTGTTAGGCGTAGCTGATATACGGCTCACCGAATACATCCTTGAATCTGAAAATATCTTTACCCACTATAAATATCCGAAATCTTGGGTCATTTTGTGCTTGATATGCAGGTATGTCATTGCGCACAAATCGGATTCCAAGGTTAGAAAGCTTAGATTCCATGGCTTCTGCCAAGTTGTTGTCTTTGTAAAAGCCTACGATGTGCCAATGCTCCATTTTCATAATGTGGTCATAGAAGAATTTACAAGCGTCTTCTTCGGATATCGAACTGAATATCGGGGGGTGATCTACCCCGCGCTCCGTATAAAAAACTGACCAAAAACCATTTGTATTGCATAGGCAATACACGTCACTTCCATTGCAGTTGATTGCGAAATTTTGAGTGCTGCAGCCTTCGGCAATTAACTTTTCATGCGTTTCGAAGATGTCCATGGCTATGCCTGACTATAAGTAGACGACACAAGTAGCATAATATTTTCCGCCGTTTGTGTCTGATAACGTTCCTTGTCCATGCGTAACTCCTTGTTCGGCTAGAGTGTCGCGCCAGAAACACAATATGAGGTGAGGAGGTAAAGCGACATGACTTGGGCACACATTACTGGCGCATTAGCAGCGTGTCCATGGTCTGCTTCTGGCCGTTAGCCGCCCCTCTCGGCCAGCTGCAATTGGCTAGAAGCGGACGATGGTCAGTTCGATCCCTCCCCTTTGATACAATGAGGCTATCCGACTTCCGCAATGTCATAATCTCATTGTTCGGCATTGTCCGAGTCCGATAGGGTTTTATTTTATTTCATTGGTAGGTTGGAGGAATATGGACATCACATACAAATTGCCACACCCGGTGAGAATTACCTGTTCCAAATATTCTGAGATGTGCACCCAGGCGATGGACCAAGTGTACGACGAAGTCTTCGCCGGGCTGGATATTGAAACCTGTTCAATAGACTACTTGACACAGACGATGATGAGGCTGCGGCCTGATATATTTTCTTTGCATCGCTCTGAAAACCTAACCGATCATATGGCGGGAATCGCGCTTAGTACAACGCTTTACTCTTATAAATTCAGGCGTCAGGATGGTAACATCTTGACGACATCAGATTTTATTGATGAGATTTTGGAACAAACAGAGATTGGCGATGACGTTCCGGTAGATTACCTCCGCCCACCGTTTAAAGCTTGTTACATCGAATTCACAGAGAGCCGAAGCTCTTCACTCAAAGTCTATAACGAACTTACACACGAGCACATACTAGAAGGCGTATATATAAGCGAGACCCAAATTAATCCGGGCTCAACGGAGATGAAGCGTTATAACGATAGCCCAATGGTGGATGTGAACAAGCCGCTGAGGATTCTGGACCTGATGTTTACCGGCTCGCCATTGGGTAAAGCACATGTGGAAGATGACGCACTGCGAGTGCAAGGATTTTACATACAGGATGGGATGCGAACAATAAAACAGGAGCTCAGTCGAGTCGAGGAAAAGTACGGTCAGGATGATGACTTTACAGGCGACATGAGTTATTTGTCTGAAACATTAAATCACATGGCCAAAGTTCTATTATTCATTAACTGCAAGCAATACCGTGACACTGCCTTCAATGAACGCAAAGAACTGAGAAAAAAAATAACTTCGTTGAAGGGCATAGGCAAAATTCGTAAATTTGAAGATAAGCTTCGGAAGACCTATGACAGGGTTGTGATTAGCCCAGTGGATAATGTGATCTATGAATCTGATGCAGGATTTAATCACGCAAGAAATGTAAAGGAAAAGCGTACACATTGGAGGAAGGGGCATTTTCGAATGCAGCCCTACGGCCCTGGAGCTAGCAAGAGAAAAATTTTATTTATAGAGCCGACAGTCGTTGGTGGCGTCTTTGCGAAGAAAAAAAACTATGACGTGAAGGAGAAGACTGCGTCGCCTTGAGGTTCGTAGACGCTTCTATGACCATAACCGAGAGTAATCGGGGGATGGCTTCCCCACTGCTTGAAAGGCACCATTGAACATCGGTTTTTGGCCGATTTATGCCGGTGTTCAACGGCTGCAATGGGTCTAAAGACGCCCCTCCCGAGCGGCCGCTTTTGGCCGGTAGCGGCCATTGGCGGAGCTTGCACAAGAGCGGGCTTTTCCTGTGACGAGGCTTCTTACACCCGTATCACGGCCTTGAGGGCAGAGCCAAATTACGAAGGTTCGCTGACCGCTTCGGGTATCGGCTTGGGATAAATGATCGTCTCGGTCGAATACAACTTGATAGAATCGTCGTAATGCAACGTCTCAAGCCCCAGCTTGTACAGTTCCTGCTTGAGCCGCTCCATCTGTAGTCGACACTCCAGACCTCTCCAGCTACGATTTTCAGAAACCATTGCATAGTAACTGATCGTGATGCAGTAGTTCAGAATAGCGATCAGCTCATGGTAGTTACCTGCCAATCGGACATGCTGCTCTCGTTTCCCTCCCGGAAGTATTGCCTTGAACGTCGTTCGTTTGTTCTGCGGATCTATTACATAGTCGGTAACGCTCAGTTTTGCGCATAGGTCGTTTACCGATTTCACCAGGTCAAGATAGGTTCCGCTTGCATTTGACCTGGGCTTCCTGGAGGTACGGTCTTTCAAAGGCTCGAAGGTTGGTATGAGCCGCGCCAAGTCATCCAGTATCGACTCTACCTGCCACATAACCTGCCTCATCACCCGCTCATCTGCTTCCAGCGCACCTGTTTCGTGGGTTGAGTTACAAAAAACCACAGAATGGAATGCTTGGTTTATCTGGATCTTCAGCGACACTTGATGCGCCAGTTCGATCGTCCCAAGCGATGCAATGTACTCAACTATTCCTTTACGCTGTGCATGAAAGGCATCCAGTCGGTTCTTCATGTCGGTCGCCTCTATCTGCGCCGCCGTCTGCTGGGTACTGTGCAACCTGCTGATGAAAACGCCGACGGGAATCGTCAACGAAAGCAATGCGAGAGGAAACTTGCTGATATCGATGAATGTATCGAATCCTTCCGGTGTAAACGACAACGTGTACGGCACCCAACACAAATAACCCGCAGCCAGGAAATACACGAGGATCGTGATCAGCCAAAAGCGCAACGGCCATTGAGAGGCGAGCCCTCGGCGCGGATCTAGGTGATAGGCAAAGTTATAGAAGGTGGCGTGTTTATCCGTTGAAATCCCGCTGGCGCAGGCAAAAATTAGCAAGATACAGGCAATAGGTGAAATCGCCAGAATCAAATTGATGAGGTGTAGGGCTTCCTTTGCGTCTTGAGTCATCTGTAGTTCCTTTGTTGGTCGGGCAATTTTGCCATAGTCGCGTCAGTACAGCGGCCTCAGAAAATGATCACGTGACGAGCCCGTTCGCACTGGCCCTGCAATACAACTCTCACTGAGCTGTTCACCGAATTGAGAGGCGCTTTTGACCGAAAGTAGGCGTTGGCGTATGTCCGTTGCTGGCCCGGTTGCGGCCTACGATTTACCCAAATTTGTAAACGCTGCTGTAACACCTATTTGGCTTGTAACACCCAATGCACGTGAAAGATGAACGGTGTGTAACAACAACAAAATACAATAAATTCAATTAGTTAGTATCAACTGTCACACCCGCAACACCTGTAACACGTTTTTTCGAGGCCCCACACCCCATAGTGATAGCACCGCCAGCGAAAGCAATACTGGCTTGGTATCGACTAATGCAGAATTCGAACGCTGGGTCGCAGAACTCCAGGACCCTAGGGAGGTGCCGTCTGCCAACAACGAACAGATGAGATGCATCGACCGGGGCACCGACATCGCCTGGGACCCTGGGGATCTACGGTGGGTACGGGGTCGGAAACCCGCGTGATCTTGTTAGCGGAAAAATGCCCAGCTTAGTGAACAGGTGAACGGGGTGAACTGCTGTTCACCAGTGCATTTGCACTATGGCTTGGGATGTCGCTGGGGACCCTGAGCATTCCTTAAAGACACGGGGCAAAGAACCCGCCGAATCGTGTTAGCGGCTGGATTTTCTACGTTGGTTGACAGGTTGACTTGGTTGACACCATCCCAAGGTTGACGGGGCTCAACCGTTCGCTATCAACAACACGCTAGTCCACCTTTACCGTTGCGGTAACGATGCGCTTTTTTCTTCAATATCCTTTCAATTTCAACGTTGAAATTTCAGTAAGCTGATGAAACTGTCGCTACCAAGATCTCGCGGGTTTCCGACCCCGTATCCTTTGGATATCCCTAGGGTCCCCGGCGCTTTTTCACGCCCCGGCACAGTCACTGAAGCTTACCGTTTGCACGAAGCACTTCGTAAACGAATCGCCCTCTCGGCGGACCATTTTTTTATAAAGATGGCTAGCGACTTCCGCAACGAAAATGAAGGTTACTCACCCTGCTGGCGAAAACGGTAGCTACAGTTAAACACCTCACCGGAATGTGTCCTTGACCGTCGCCGGTGATGCCGATCGGATTACTTTCAACGGGGAAATACTGTGTCGCTGAAGATATTTGTGAGCTATGCGAAGGAAGATAAAGACCAAGCTTTAAAATACTACGACCTTCTCATTCAAGAGGGGATGCTTCCCTGGATAGACGTGAAGCACATACTCCCCGGTCAGAACTGGGAAGCGGAAATCGACAAAGCGTTCCTAGATGCAAACGTAGTCATACTGCTGCTCAGCAAAAAAAGTGTCGATAAGCGGGGCTTTGTGCAACGAGAAGCCAACGACGCTATCGAACGCCTCAGGTACAAGCAGCCGACCGATATCTACGTAGTACCTCTACTTCTTGAGCCGTGTGATGTCCCTAGCCACATTGCCGGACGCCTCCAGTACGTTGATCTCAGTACCCCTGGGGCATGGGAACAGGTCAAAGCCTCACTCCAACTGGCTGCTGAGCAACAATCGATCGAGCTTACTCAAGGCTTAAATGCTGGCCCGTTTAAAGTTTTTTCTGAACAGCTTGAAGATTACTGGGAAGGCGCGCCAGGTCATGACATCAAAATTGAATACCCACGCTTCGATTCGACAGCTCGTCATGAGGTTGCCAAGGAACTCACGCTCTTCTTCGGTGGACGTGCCACTCGTGCATTAATTGAATCAAGGCAGAAACCTTGGGATCAGCAGCCTGATCTATTTCCTCAGGTCGGGGCATACACTGCATTGAACGGGCGATGGGACGGTTTTGGAATCGTCCATGCAACCGATCAGCTCCTAAGCCTAACGTACGAGGTCAGCTGGTATGGAGCCGGCGCGGCACATCCAAACTCGCACTTTGAGACCTACAACTTTTCGATGCCTGAGCGGCTTCACCTCTTGAGTCTTGATGATTTTTTCAGTAACCGGGACGCCGCCATACAACGCATCAGCGAGCTGTGTATCGCCGAATTGTGCCGAGAGTATTGGAGGAGGTTTAGTGAGAAGCCTGACGAACACCAGACCAACTGGTTCAACGATGGCGCAGGCGCAAAAGTTGATAACTTCACTAGATTTACTGTCAGCGCAGATCACTTCACATTCTTGTTTGCACCATACGAAGTGAGCGCGTATGCATGCGGAAGGTGGAGCGTAGATATTTCCTTTTATGACCTTCTCGAGTTTTTGAAGCCGGATGGACCTCACCTGCTCGCGGCACAGCAAGCGTATACCTAGGTTTCACCAGGTATCGATAATGTCGTCGAGCTCTCAGAGTAATCCCTCCATGGCGGCTCCATGCGGGCACCGTCAGACGCGCCTAGTAAGGGTCGCCGTGTATGCCCACATGTATGCCTGACCGAAACATTACCGACAGAACCCTTATAAAACGGGCATCACAGCCTTCAGTTCAAACGACGCCTGGGCACCATACGTAGAAACGAGAAAGCCTCAGATCTTAGGGTCTGGGGCTTTTTTGTGGGGGTCGTTAAAGCCTCAGGACGGGCGCTGGATGCAGCTGTTCGGTTTAACCGAACAACTGAGTCTGAAAAAAACCGCCGAAGCGGTTTTTTTATTCTGTCGTCCAATCAAACTCGTCGTATTCATCATCCTCTTCGTCCTCGACCAACTCATCATCAAGAACGTCTTCCTCAAACACTTCCTCTTCCTGCTTCGCCAGCAGAAACTCCTTACGACTCTCAGTAACAGCCCGCCGTAATTCCTGCCCCTTCACCGGGCAGTTGAGCATTTGGGCGATGCGGTCGATTTTTTTTGCCATGGCTTCCTCCAACGCATCGGCTATGGGCCGATAGTGCGCGCTTTCAGGTGTCGATGCCAAATGACTGACCGCTCTGCCTCTCAGTTTTTCTGCAAATCCTTGAGTCTGGCCGTGAGATTTTCCTTGGGAAAGCGTTTGTGCAATGTCGCCATCAGGTCAGCGGCCGCTTGAGCCTGACCAGCCTTTTGCAGGCGGATCACTTCCCTTAATTGATCGTCGATAAACTTTGCCGGAGCTATCGCCGGGCGTTTGCTGACCTTCGCTTCGTCAGCCATTTCAGCGCTGATCGATTCGCTCTGCGCTGGGGCAGCAAGATCGGCCATTGGGGCCGCAGGCGCGGGGGCGGACATCGCGCCGGCCGGGGCAGCCAGAGAACGCGCAACCGATGACGGTGCTTCTTTTTTGGCAACCGGTGCAGACGCTTTGGGTGCAGGCGCGAAGTCATAACTCGGCGGTTGCTCCTCCGTGCGTTGCACCAGTGCAAGCATCAGGGCCACACCGACGAGGCTGGCAAATGCAACTTGCCAACGGGGTTTCTGGCAGGCCTGGAGCCAGCGTTTCCACAGACCTGGCTTCTGCTCAGGGACTTCACGGTGTGCGGCAGCCAGGAGGAACGCGTCGAGATGGGTCGGTGGTTCGCCGGTCGCGTGGTCACGATAGTGCTTCAACACTTCGTCTTCTGGCGTAGGACGGGCGTCAGTCATGTCAGTACCTCCTCGGCCAGCAGCCGACGCAGTTTTTGCTGGGCGTAGCGCAAGCGGCTTTTGACGGTTTCCAGCGGTGTTTCGGTGAGGGTGGCGATCTGCGGCAGGTCGAGATCGCCATGGGCGCGCAGCAGGAACACTTCGCGCTGGTCAGCGGGCAGGTTTTGCAGGGCCGTTTCGAGGCGCTGGTTGTCGCGGCTCAGCCTCAGCAGTTGTTCAGGATCGGCAGTGTCATCGATCAGGGCGTGGGTTTGTTCGTCGTAGCTGTCGTGCAAAGGGTTGTGGATTCCGTGTTTGCGCCAGTGATCGATCAGGCGGTTGCGGGCAATCTGGTAAAGCCAGGTACGAAAATTCGCCCGGCCTTGTGGCTGACTGGTGCTGCGGATCAGGCTCAGCCAGGTGTCCTGGTAAACCTCTTCGGCCAGCTCGGACTTGCCGCTCAGGCCGAGCAGGAATCGGTAGAGCCCTTGGCGGTGACGGGCGTACAGAATCTCGAACGCCGGCCCGTCGCCTGCGCGATAACGGGCCAGCAGCGATTCGTCGCTCGATTCAGGAGCAGACATTTCAGTTGTAGCCTCCTTTAAGCGGCTCACTATTCGATGCGGTCGTGGTTCGCAGACTTTGCGCCAACTCCACCAATTGCACGAACTCTGCCCGCAGACCCAATCGATCTTCGCCCCGCGCACCGCGCGCCAAAGCCTCGGTGTCTTTCAGGCTGAAATCGCCGGTATATCGCCCGTCCTTGAGCTGCTGGGAAAACGCGGCCACGGCCGCTGCAAATCGCAGGTCTTCACTGGCTGGCGCAGCACTGTCAGTGATCGGCCGCTCGATCAAGCGACTGTTCCCACCTTCGGGCAACTGATATCGCACGCGCAGTACGGCCATTTCCCCAGATTTCCCGGAAGAAACTGCCCCGGAATTGCCGTAGCGCAACGGCTCCAGCCAACCCTTCTCGCCCTTGGGCACAATTTCGTACAACGCTGTCACCGTATGCCCTGCGCCGATTTCACCGGCGTCGACTTTGTCGTTGCTGAAATCCTCACGCTTCAACGCACGGTTCTCATACCCCAACAGCCGATATTCACTGACCAGTGCCGGGTTGAACTCCACTTGCAGCTTCACGTTCTTCGCCACAACCGCGAGGGTCGAGCCGAACTGATCCACCAGCACCTTGCGCGCCTCGCGCAGGTTGTCGATGTAGGCATAGTTGCCGTCGCCGGCATCGGCCAACTGTTCCATCAGGTGTTCATTGTAGTTATCCACACCAAAACCCAATGTGGTCAGGGAAACGCCGGTCTTGCGTTTATCCACAGCCATTTGCTTGAGGCTGTCGAAGTCGCTGATGCCAACGTTGAAGTCGCCATCGGTGGCCAGCAGGATGCGGTTGATGCCCTTGTGGATAAACGCTTGCTGCGCCATCTGATAGGCCAGTTCGATGCCTGACGCCCCCGCGGTGGAGCCGCCGGCGGTTAATTGATCGATGGCTGTACGAATTTTCACTTTTTCGCGTCCGGAAGTTGGCTCCAGCACCACTCTCGAATCACCGGCATAGACGACTAATGAAACCCGGTCCTGCTCGCGCAATTGATCGACCAGCAATTTCAGGGTGCTTTTGACCAGCGGCAACCCCTCGCGTCGGTCCATCGAGCCGGACACGTCCACCAGAAACACCAGGTTCGCCGGGGCCAGTTCCGCGACCGCGCGGTCCGAGGCCTTGATGCCGATGCGCAGCAATCGGGTATGCGGGTTCCACGGCGACGGCGCCAGCTCGGTGGTCACGCCGAAGGGCGAGCCATCGGTGGGCAATGCGTAGTCGTAGGGGAAGTAGTTGACCATCTCCTCCAGTCGCACCGCACCTTCCGGTGGCAGGCGCCCTTGATTGAGCAAGCGGCGGACGTTGGCGTAAGCGCCGGTGTCGACGTCGGCGCTGAAGGTCGAGACGGGCGCTTCGGCCACGCTGTGAATCGGGTTATCCGCCAGCGCTTGATACTGCTCCCGCTGCTCATCCCGATATCCCTGCGCAGATGCCTCACCCGCCGGCATCGGCGCATAGCTCGCCGTCGGCGCCGGACGCACACTGCGCTTGGCCATCGAAGTGTCTGCCATGACAGCCTCGCTGCGCACCATGACTTCAGCCGGCAGTGCACCTTGAGCCGGTGGCGGAGCCGAGGCGGAATCAGGTTTGGATGAAACGCCGCAACCGGCAATCGCCAGCAGCAACCCGGCGGCGAAACCCTGGGCGGCCGGGCGGAGGAAATGCAGAGGGAGGGACATGGGGGCTGACCTCAAGAGGAAGTTGATCCATTCATCCTCTGAGACGAGCCCCTCTTCAGGTTCGGGTTAAACCGGCCGAAATTAATTTCAGCGGTGATAACGCCGCACCACACTGCTGTTTCTCAGCACATGGCCTTTGATTTTTTCCAGTAGCTGCGCACGTGTCAGACCGGTGGGCAAAGCTTCCGGCGCCAGGTCCAGGGCGTAGAGCTGGATGATGTAGTGGTGCGCACTGTCGCCGACCGGCGGGCAAGGGCCAACATAACCTGTAGTGCCTTTGCTGTTGGTGCCGCCGACGCCTTCTAGGGCGGATTTTGCGCCGACGCCGGCGGCAATCTGATGAGTCGTGGCTTTGATGCCGTAATGCACCCAGTGATCAACGCCTTGGCCTTTTTGGCCGTCAGGATCGTGCATGACGATGGCGTAACTGAGGGTGCCCGCCGGGCCGGCGTTCCAATTCAAGGCCGGTGACTGGTTGTGCCCACCACAATTGGGCGCATCGCTGGCGGCAGCCGAGGTGAACAGTCGATCGTCGGTGACACCTGGGATGTTCAGGGTGAAACGCTCCTGGGCCTGCGCCGGAAATTGCACGCAAAGGGCGACTGCAACGGCCGCCAGCCAAGGGTTCAGAGAGGTCAATCGGGTCATACCGGAGCACCTTGTGCGGGTGGGGCCGTCGTCGGCGTGCAAACTATAGCCGGACCCTTCATTCGGTGGCAGTGGGAATTGGCTGAACCTCCAGATAAGCGCCAAACTCTTAAGTGAAACGCTTGCCTGGAGAATGAACATGGCACTGCACCGCGTTGCCCGCTTCGCCGATGTGTCCGAAACCCGGGGCCTTGAAGTCCTGATCGCGGACACGAAAATAGTCTTGCTGCGGGTAGGCGATCATCTGCGCGCCTTTCAGGGCGAATGCCCCCATGCCGGGGCGCCGCTGGCCGACGGTGCTCTGTGCCACGGACGTTTGATCTGCCCGTGGCACAAGGCTGCGTATCGGATCGAGGACGGTGCGCTGTGCGAACCGCCGGCCCTGGACAGCCTCAAGCGCTACCCGCTGGAAGTGCGCGATGGCGAGGTCTGGGTCGACGATCAGCCGATGTCCGACGCTCATACCCCACCGGCGGACGACGCGCGAACCTTTGTGATCATCGGTGCCGGTGCGGCAGGCACGGCGGGCGCGGCAGCGTTGCGAGAAAAGGGCTTCGGTGGCCGAGTACTGTTGATCGACCGTGAAACCGACGCCGGTTACGACCGCACGGTCTTGAGCAAATTCGTGATTGCCGGGGAGATGCCGCCGGAAGAAGTCCCGCCGCTGCGTGATGAGCACTTTTACCGCGAACAGCGCATTGAGCGAATAAACGCTGAAGTGACAAGCCTGGACGCCGCGAACAAGACGTTGCGCCTGGCTGATGGTCAATCGCTGAACTACGACGCCGCCCTGCTCGCCACCGGTGGCACACCCAACCCGCTTGCGCTGCCTGGCGCCGATCTGCCGCAGGTGTTCGTGCTGCGTTCGAAGGATCAGGCGCAGCGAATTCTGAGTTCGGCAAAACCAGGCCAACGAGCGGTGATTATCGGCGACAGCTTTATTGCCATGGAATCCGCGTCCTCCCTGCGCCAATACGGTCTGGACGTCACCGTTCTGGCCCGCCACGCAGTGCCTTTTGCCAAACAGTTTGGCGATGCCGTCGGCAAATCGATTCGTGCCCTGCACGAGGCCAACGGCGTGGTGTTTCATACGGATGGCAACGCGACGCACATCGAAGGAACCGCCAGCGTCGAAGCGGTGCGCCTGGACAACGGTCAACGTTTACCGGCGGATTTGGTCTTGGTCGGCATAGGCGTCAGCCCGGCAACCGGCGCATTTACCGGCCTTCCCCTGGAAAAAGACCAGTCGCTGAAGGTCGACGGCGGGATGCGCGTGACCGATGGGCTTTGGGCCGCCGGCGATATCGCGACCTTCCCGCTCAACGGCCAGCCCCAACGGATCGAACATTGGCGCCTGGCACAGCAACAGGCACGGATCGCAGCGATGAACATGCTCGGCGGCGACGAGCATTACCTCGACGTCCCCTATTTCTGGACCTGGCACTTCGGTAAAAACTACGACTACCTCGGCCACGCCGAGACCTGGGACAAGGTCGAGTTCAAAGGCGACCCTGACCATCCCCCTTTTATCGGCCTATTCAGCAAGGACGGGTTGGTAGTAGCCGCGGTGGCTTGCGAAGAAGAACGTGCGATGGCGATGCTCGCCGAACGGATGAAACAGCCGTTGACGGTGGATGAGGCGTGGCGGTTGATTCGGGACCTGAATTAACGGCTGTTCCCCCGTTTCAAACGCCAGACAGCAAAACGCCCGGCGTCTGCGTTGCGCAGAGGCCGGGCGTCGGTCTGTAAGCCCTGGTTTTACTGGACGGTGACATTCCCGCCGAATTTGCTCATGACAAACCCGACAAACTCTTCGACGGTCATCTTCTGGCCGTTGAATTCCACCTGATTACTGGCGTAATGCAGTTTGGAAACGATGTTGTTGCCATCCAGTTTTGCCAACTGCGTACCGACTGCCATGCTGCCAAACATGTCGGCGGTAGCAGTGGCCTGATCGGCGATGAGTTTAGCGTCGGTCTGACCGTTGATTTGCGACTGCACGCTCAGCAGGTCAACGAGCATGGGCTTGGACACTTTCACGTTGACGTCCAGCAGCGCGATCAGTTGTTGGGTCAGTAGGTCGGGCGGCAGGTCCATGGATTGTGGTTTGGTCAGGTCGAGCACCAGGTTGGCGCGGCTTTCGCCATTGGGGGTGTTGAACGACAGATTCTCCAGAGCGACCTGCGGGCCAGCGGCCAGCAGTTTCTCCAGGCCGGTTTTGACCTGCGCCTCTTCGGCCGGGGTCAGGATCAGCTCTGGCGCCGGTTCACCCGCAGCGACGGCCTCAGCGGCGGCCCTCTCGTACGGTTGCAGTTTGGTCTGGTAAATCTGCATCAACGACATTGTTGCCGGGATGTCGAGGTTCTTCAGGCTCATGACCATCTGAGCAGAGCCGACGGCCTTGCCGTTCAAGGACACCTCACCCACCTTGTAATCGGCACGCCCCGAGGCGCTGGTGCCCGATTCCTCGGTCTGGTTCTTCATTTCAAATTTCTTGAAACCCAAGACCGACTGCTTGGCGCCGAAGGTGGTCTTGCTGTCGGTCAGCTCGACGGTGTTGTCGCCGGTGTAGTAGCCGTAGGTACTTTTTGTCAGGTTGCTGGCCAGGGTCAGGCCGTTCAGTTCGACCTTCACCGGCGTCTGATCTTCAGCCACTGTGCTCAGTGTCAGGCTGTCCATGTAACCGTCGGCCTTGACCTTCTGCGCTTGAGCGCTGGCGGCGACATCGAGGTTCAGCCCGGAAAATTTCAGGTTGGACTTGTCGTCCAGCGCCACGTCCAGCGGCAGCAATTGCAGGGTGCCGTTGGTGGCATTGTCGTAACCGATGTTGACCACGCCCGTGAGTGGGGATTTGTCTTTGGCAGCGGCGAACCACTTCTCGGTGTTAGGCGTTCTTTCCAGTTCGTAGTGACTGGTGGCCAGGACCGGCAGCCACTTCAGCGACACCAGGCGCGAAAACGGCAGCGGACCGTGCTCGATGTGATCGACGAACAGCAGCTCGACCGGGGTCTCGCCGAACATCTCGCCTTGGCCCTTGAGGCGGTAGTGCGCGGTGCTGCTGAACACATGGCGCTCCAGCGACACCAGCTCCAGCGACGCCGTGCCGTTGGAGCCAACCAGCGCGGCTTGCAGCTCTTTGTTGGCGTCGGCGATCGAGGTGTTCAGCACGCCTTCGAGTTTGGTGCCGGTGTACCAGGCACCGCCGGCGCTGATTGCACCGATGGCAACGACGATTCCAAGAAGCACGCCTGCTGATTTATTCATGAATGACCCGATCAATGTCCGTTGTTTGAAGGTGTGGTCGTCTTCCCTGAACCCATGACGGGTTGCGGTCACGACTGCGCTAAAAGTGCGATGGAGATTAGCATCAGGCGCACCGGGCGGCCCAATGATTAAAGGTTAAAGAGTGTCTATGGACCGTACGCAGGGGTTGAGAGTTTCGGCGGACATGAGATCGCCATCGCGAGCTTGCTCGCGATGGCGTCAGTCCTGCAAACACAGATCAGGAATACTGAACCTCGATCTCATCCAATTGATGATCAAAGCTCTTGAGCCGTGCAGTCCATGTATAGACCAGCACTTCGAAGTCGCGATTGATCACCGCCGTGCCGCTTGGGGATTCCGAGCGCGGGTCGCAGAAGTCCAGTTGATAACGTTCGCGCGCCATGGCGGTGGCGACATCGGAGAGTTCATGGGCGTTGCTGAGCCAGTGCCAGCCTTCCGCGGGCACTTGCTTGTCCAGCGCCTGGCATTGTTTTTTCAGGGTTTCGAGGCTTTTTTCCAGCGGTGTGCCGGTCAGTTCGCCCATGACTTCCTGGAACGTACGCCCCGGTTGCCAGTAACTGCCCCAAAAATAACGGTCGAACACCGTTTCGACACGGCGCAGCGCGACCTTGGTGTCCCAGATCAGCACCAGGGTCTTGCCTTGTTCGAGCTGTCTTTTTTTGATCCGCTGACCCTGGACCGACGCCCAGGCCACCACCACGATTGCCATCACGGCAATCAGTGCCGTGGCGCTGTCGAGGAACACCAGTGCCTTGTCGATCTGGTGGGCCAGCATGATGCCGTAGAAATAAGTGGCCGATAGCAACACCAATGCCGCAATAGCGCACCAGAAGCCGGGAGCATAAGGGTTTTTCATTATTGGAATCCCCATGACCAACGCGAGCCTTGATTGATGAGTTCGACGCGCGACCTCATCAACTCAAAGCATAGCAACGGCCTCAGGGTTTGCCGGAGTTCGTGCCTTGCGTTCGTCCGCTTTCCCAACCGCCACCCAATGCCAGGAACAAATCAATCTGGCTCATGGCAACCTGCGTGCTGGCGGAAGCCAGTTGCGCCCGCACGTCGGTGTAGGTGCGGGTTGCCTGCAAGTCCGCCAGGAACGATGCGCGGCCGGCCTGGAAGAAGCGGTGAGTCTGATCTGCCGCCAGTTGCGCCGATTGCTCGGCGTCGGCGAGTGCGTCGCGACGTTGCAGTAACGCGGAGTACTGGGCCAGGCCGGTTTGGGTTTCGCGGATGGCGTTGAGCACCACGCCATCGAAATGCGCCAGCGCGCCTTGGGTGGCGGCTTCGGCCTCGCGGATTCGTGCCCGGGAGCCGTTGGACGGCACGGTCCAGGTCAGCAACGGCCCGAAGCCCCAGCGATTGGTCGCCGGTTTGCCGAGATTTTCCAGGATGCCGACGGTACCGACGGTCGCGCCGATGCTGATGTCCGGGTACAACTCGCCGGTGGCGATGCCGATGCCGGCGGTCGCGGCCGCCAGTCGTCTCTCGGCCTGCCGCACATCGGGACGGCGCTTGAGCAACGTCGCGCCGTCACCGACCGGCAACAATTGCGCAATTTTCGGCAGTTCCGCACAGTCGCTAGTGCCTGGCGGCAATTGGTCGACAGGTTTGGCCAATAGCATCGACAAGCGGAACAACCCGGCCTGACGGAACGCCTCATAACGCGGCATGTCGGCGCGCAGGGATTTGAATTGGGTTTGCGAGCGGGTGACCTGGGTTTCATCACCGCGCCCGGCGTCACGCAGACGCTGGATCAGCGTGGTGCTCTGGGCTTGCAGGTCGAGGGAATGCTGGGCGATTTCCTGCTCTTCATTGGCCGCGCAGACTTGGGTGTAGGCCCGAACCACATCAGCCACCAAGGTAATCCGCGCTGTATCGGCTGCGGCTTGAGTCGCATCGGCATTGGCCTTGGCCGCTTCGATGCCGCGCTGCAACGTGCCAAACAGGTCGAACTGATACGAGGTGGTGATGCCAATGTCGCCGACGTTGGCCACCGGCACTTTCTCCGGTAGCAAGAACGCTTCGCCGGACTCCTGCAATCGCTGGGCGCCCATCTTCACCCCGCCGCTCCAGCCACCTGCGGCTTGAGCTTCATCGACCTGCGCGCGCGCTCGGGAAAGGTTCGCCGCCGCCACACGCAAATCAGTGTTGGAGGCCATGGCCTGCTGGACCAATTGATCGAGGCGCGGATCCTGATACAAGCGCCACCAATCGCTGGGCACCGGCGCCGAGACGACATTTTTGCCGTTCAACGTCAATTCGCCCTGCAAGTCTTCACGATGCACAGCAGCCTCGTCCGGCAAATGATAATCCGGCCCGACCACCTGGCAGGCCGACAGCAACAGGCCTAACCCGGCGATTGCCAAACCCGAGGCCCTGCTCATTTCGCGGGCTCTTGCTGGTGGTCATCCATAATAGAAACCGTCGCCGTGCGACCGGCGATCATGCGGAAATCCGCCGGCACGTCGTCGAAGGCGATCCGCACCGGAATCCGCTGGGCCAGCCGCACCCAACTGAACGCCGGGTTGACGTTGGGCAGCAAGTTGCTGCCGCTGCTGCGGTCGCGGTCTTCGATGCCGGCGACGATGCTTTCCACATGCCCGCGCAGGCGAGCACGGTCGCCGATCACCCGAATATCGACGCTCTGGCCGACATGAATGCCGTCCAGTTTGGTTTCTTCAAAATAACCGTCGATGTGGAATGAATTGCTGTCCACCACCGACAACACTGGCCGCCCGGCCGTGACGAATTCCTGGTTGCGCGGTGCACGGTCGCTGACGTAGCCGTCCACCGGGCTGCGGATGGTCGAGCGATCGAGGTTGAGCTGGGCGCTGTCCACCGCTACCTGGGCCTCCATCAGCGCCACTTCGGCGCGGGCCACCCGGGACTGGCTCTCTTCCAGTTGCTCACCCGGCACCAGATTGCCGAGGCCACGGTTACGCTTGGCTTCGCGTTGCGCCTGCGCCAGGGTTTCCTGACGGTCGGCGACCGCCGCCTTGGCCTGACGCAGGGCCAGTTTGAAACGGTCCTGATCAATGCTGAACAGCACTTGGCCACGCTTCACTAATTGGTTGTCACGCACGTCGACTCGCTGGATCAGCCCGGACACGTCCGGCGCGATCTGCACGATATCGGCACGGATGTGGCCGTCCCGGGTCCAGGGCGCGAACATGTAATACATCACCATGCGCCAGACCACGACAACGGCGAAGGTCACGATCAGCAGGGTCAGCACTACGCGACCGATGGTCAAAAAAGGTTTTTTCATGTCATCAGGTATCGACTGAGTGAGTCCACGGCGCCGAGCAGCACAGCGTAGAGAGCCACGTTAAACAATGACCGGTGCCAGACCAGACGGTAAAAGTGCAGACGCGTCAGCAACCCGTGCACCAGCAGGAACAACACGTACGTAATGCCCATCAGCACCAGCAGCGTGGGCAGAAACACCCCGCTGATATCCAGATCACCGATCATAAAGGCGCTCCATCGATGCCATGGGGCAGCGGTTCTTCGAGCTCGCCGGCGCCGACGAATTCCACCCCTGGCAGCAGCGACAGGCGCAGGCCGCTCAAGGCGTGCAGCAAATGCAGACGCGCACCTTCATCGCACTCCGTGTTGAGTGCACGGCGGGTGCGATCCAGGGTCATCAGCAACGGACTCGGCGCCGGCAAACGTTCGCCAGCCTTGAGGCAGGCCTTGAAATACTCACCGACCTCGGCCACCACCTGGTGCAACAGCACTTGCGGCGCGCCGAGTACTCGCGGTGTATAGGCGAGCAAATCCAGCAGGTTCAGCGCCACGCGCACTTCCCGCAGGGCGATGCCCGTGTCCTGGCCGGTCATGGCCAGGCGCGGCAAGTGCTGCATCAGGCGATCGAGCATCTGCACACCCAAGTGCCGGTGCTCAGACAACGTGGCCGGCTCGGTCAGGCTGACAATGTCGCGCCAGCTGAAACGGGTCAGGCGCTTGGCCGCCAGTTCAGAGCCGAACGGCCGGGCGATCAGGGTCCAGACGAAGGCGAACAGCAAGCCCACGGGGCCGGCCAGGTTGGAATTGGCGAAGCTGAGGAAATCCGCGTCGTAGGCACCCTGAATGCTGATGAAGGACGAGGTGTTGACGAGGGTCAGCAGCATGCCCAGATAGAACTGCGGCTTTACCGTCAGGGTGCCGATGCAAATGAACGGCACGGCAAACGCCAGCACCAGCATCGGGAAGTCATGCAGGTTGGGCAGGACCAGAAACAGATAAAGACTGGCGAACAACACCGACATCGCCGTCCAGAAAAAGAATCGGAAGATCTGCGGTGCCGGGTCGTCCATCGAAGCGAAAAAGCTGCACGCCACCGCCGCCAGAATCACCGCGGCGCCGCCGTCGGTCCAGCCGAGCAGAATCCACAGCACCGAAGCAACGATGATGGCGGTGACGGTGGACGCCGCCGAATAGAGCATCAGCCCACGGTCGAGAAACGGCGACAGCCGACCGAGCCGCCAGTGCCGATAGACCGCGCGCCAGCTGTCCTGGCTTTCGCGCTGGATGGCGTACTGCAGGCTGCGGCAGTCCTGCCACACATCGATCCACTCGCCGAGACGATACAGGGCGTTGGAGAACAGCAACTGCTTGCGATCATCCAGCGCCTCGGCGGACGGTTGCAGGGCTTCGAGTTGGTCTTTCAGCGTCTGCCAGCGGGCGAGGTCGGCATCGTTGTGGCCGAGCCATTCAGTGGTCGCCGCCAGCAGCGGCGCGAACTTATCCACAAGCTCGGGCGTGCGCCGTTCAAGGGCATAGAGCGCGTCGTCCAAGGCGTCAATCACTGGCAGCAGGTGAATCATGCGACCGCGCAGTTCCTTGGTGTTTCGCACCGTTTGCGGCCGCGCGCCTTCGTGGGGCAACTGGCCGATCATCAATTCCAGACTGTTGAACGTCGCCACCATCGCCGAGCGCAGGGCGCTAACTTCGTCCGGTTGCACGTTGCGGCTGAGGAAACGCAGGCTGTAAGTCGAGGCATCGGCAAACCATTTGCTCACCGAATCGTTGAACACCGGCGCCAGCCGCCGGGGCCAAAACATGGCGCCGACCACCGCCGCCACCGCAATGCCGAGGAAGATTTCTTCCGTCCGCGCTTCGGCCACGTCCCACACCCCCAACGGGTTTTCCACCACCGGCAGAGCGATCAGCGGCAAGGTGTAACCGGCGAGCATCAGCGCGTAATTGTTGGCGGTGCGCAGGTGCAGCGACAGAAACAGCAGAATCCCGGTCCACAGCGCGATGACCACCACCAGCACATAAGGGCTCTGGACAAACATCGGTACGAAAAAAACCGCGGCGGCGGCACCGAGAAGGGTGCCGACTGCGCGGTACAGCGCCTTGGAACTGGTAGGGCCGACAAACGGACTGGAAACGATGTAGACCGTGGCCATCGCCCAATACGGCCGGGGCATTTGCATGAGCATGGCGATGTACAACGCGATCATCGATGCCGCGAACGTTCGCACTCCGTAGAACCAGTCCCGCGCCGGGGGCATGCCGGTAAAAAATCCGCTCAAGGGTTGATCACCGGCAGATGATTGGCCGATTCAAAAGCTCTCAGTACCCGCAACGCTGCTTCCAGATCACTCTGATCGATCCCTTCGAGCACTTCATGGCGCAAACGCACCAGCTCGATTTCGACGGCTTGCACCAACTCACGACCGGTCTCGGTCAGGCTCAGGCATTTGGCGCGCCGGTCATGGGCGTCTTCGGTACGGCAGACGTAACCGGCATGACACAGCTGATCCAGCAGCCGCACCAGGGACGGGCTCTCCATCCCGGCCGCCTGCGCCACCGTCACCTGCCGCACACCCTCGCCCAATCGCCCGATCATCAACAACGGAACGGTGCAGGCTTCGGAGATTCCATAGTTGACCAGCGTGGTCTGGCAGATCCTGCGCCAATGCCTGGCGGCCACCACCATGGAGCTGCTGATGTTCATCTGGAGAGCGTCGAGGTTCTTCGGCACGAGGGGGAATACACACTGTTAGTTTGCTAACTATCAATATGGCATTAGAGGGGAAAGTTGGTCAAGTTTTGAAACAACTTGGCTGCCATCCGTCGCGAGGCGGCTGCCTGAATGAACGCCGGTACTGAAGACGTATATACTTCGTCAGTATTCGAATCGAGGATATGAAAATGTCTAAACAAGCTGTTTTCACGATGAAACTTGAACCAGAACTGCGAGAAGAGTTCATGGCCGAAGCTGAAGCTTCTCATCGCCCCGCATCGCAAATCGTCAGGGAAATGATGCGTCAGTTCGTTCAAACACAACGAGAGTCGCGCGAGTACGAAGCGTTCTTGCAACGCAAAGTCGACAGTGCACGTATTTCCATGCGAGCTGGTGATGGCTTGACCAATGAGGAAGTTGAAGCACAATTCGCTGCCAGGCGTGCGCAGGTAACCAAGAAAGGATGAAGATAATCTGGACGCCCGCAGCAGCACAGGATCGTGCAGACATCTGGGATTACCTGCATTCCGTCAACCCGATAGCCGCCCTCGAAATGGACAACCGATTCATTGATGCGATATCTCGTATTTCCCAGTTTCCTGAAAGCGGCCCTGCCGGAATCATTGCAGGTACTCGCGAGATGATCCCCCATCAAAGTTATCGCGTGGTTTATCAGCCAGGATCGGATGCAATTTGGATACTCGCGCTAGCCCATACATCCCGACAGTGGCCACCAGAAAGGTGATTTTCACACCCCCCGCCCCTTCCTCATCAGAACATCCAGCTGATCCACCACCTCCGCCCAATCGGCGTCATCCAGAATGTCGTCGCGCAAAAACTGCGCTTGGCTCTCGCTCCAGAAGAACGCATCCGCCAAGTGCAATTCGGGTTTAAGCGGTGAATGGGTGGCGATGAATTTGTCGATGCTTTCGGCGTCGTCAGGCAGGCCGAGTTGTTTGAACAGGTTGGGGAGGCTGTGGGTTGGGGATTCCATGTCGGGCTCCTTCGTCATCGCGTATGGGATCGGTGACCGCGGCGCGGCCATTCGCGAGCAAGCCCGCTCCCACAGTTGACCGCGTTTCCATGTGGGAGCGGCGGTGCGGCGATCCGACTTGCTCGCGAAGGCGTCATCACTGACGCCGCAAAAACTACTGACTCAACTCACACACTTCAGCATGCGGAACCATTTTCAGGAATTCCGGCATGCTCATGTGCACCAGATTGTTGTGGTTACCAGCCTCCAGGTAGATGTCTTTTTGCCGGGTCAGCAGTGGGTCGATGACCATGTCCATTCCATAGGATTCACCCAACGCAGGCACCGCGCCGCGTTCGCAATCCTGGAACAGATGCGCCAGGGTGCTTTCCCGGGTGATCTGCCATTCGCCGCTGCCGCGTACTTTGCTCAGGTCCAGGTGACGACTCGCCGGCAGCACAGCCATCAGGAAATGACCGTGGTGGTCGTCGAGGATCACCGATTTGGCCACCCGTTCGGCAGGAATGCCTGCGACCCGCGCCGTTTCAAGGCTGCTGGCCGAGTGCGGATGGGTGACGACGTCAAATTCGCAGTGAGCCTTATTGAGGCTTTCCTGCACAGTTCTTGCCATACGCATGATGCACCTCGGAGTCCGCAATAACGTTTCGCGGACGATGGTTAAACCTTTTCTCTCCACTAAAAGTCTAGGCCCGCTGGCGCAATTGCGCGGGAAATCTGCCCGCCGGAACAACGTCAACAACTGATCAAAATTCGTACAATCAAGAGCTCAGCTAGACTGTATAAAGAACCACCAATGACTCTCCCGGAGGGTCACGTGAACACTCGTTGTTGTGCAGTTGCGCTGCTGTTGGCCTTGAGCGGATCGGTATTCGCGGCGGACACCGTCGTCCTGCTGGTGCCAAACCCCATCGGGATCTGGCTGATCACGTTCGGCATCGCGTTTCTGATCGCCGAGGCGGCGCTGCCCAATTACGGCGTGATCGGTCTGGGCGGCATTGTGATGTTCGTGATCGGTGCGGTGATTCTGACCAACACCGAGGTGCCGGTTCCGTTGATGATCGGCCTGGGACTGATCAGCGCCCTGTTGCTGATTTTCCTGCTGATCCACGCCCTCAAAACCCGACCGCGCGAAAACGTCAGTGGCGATGCAGGACTAGTGGGTAGCGTAACCCCGGTGATGTCGCTGGCCGGCAATGCCTACAACGGTTGGGTGCACCTGCAAGGAGAAAAGTGGCAAGTGCTCAGCGCCACGCCGCTGCAACCCGGGCAAAGGGTCCGGGTGGTGGCACGCAAGGGATTATTGCTGGAAGTGGCCGCGGCTGACGCGGCGCCGGGTGGAGAATAACCATGGGCCTGCAACTGGGATTTGCCGCGCTGCTGTTACTGGTGATTGCACTGGCGGGGTCGACCTTCCGCATCCTGCGCGAATACGAGCGCGGAGTGGTCTTCCAGCTCGGGCGCTTCTGGCAGGTCAAAGGCCCTGGCCTGATCCTGCTGATTCCGGTGGTGCAGCAAATGGTGCGCGTCGACTTGCGTACCGTGGTCCTCGACGTGCCGCCACAAGACGTGATCACCCGCGACAACGTCTCGGTCAAGGTCAACGCGGTGCTGTATTTCCGTGTCCTCGATCCGCAGAAAGCGATTATTCAAGTCGAAGACTTTCTCATGGCCACCAGCCAATTGGCTCAGACCACGTTGCGGGCAGTGCTCGGTAAACATGAGCTCGATGAACTGCTGGCCGAACGTGAGCGGTTGAACATCGACATCCAGCAAGTGCTCGACGCCCAGACCGACGCCTGGGGCATCAAGGTCGCCAACGTCGAGATCAAGCATGTGGACCTCAACGAATCGATGATCCGCGCCATCGCTAAACAGGCTGAAGCGGAGCGGGAACGCCGGGCCAAGGTGATCCACGCCGAAGGCGAATTGCAGGCTTCGGAAAAACTCATGCAGGCCGCCGAGATGCTTGGCCGTCAACCTGGGGCGATGCAGTTGCGTTACATGCAGACGTTGAGCGCGATAGCCGGGGACAAGACGTCAACGATCGTCTTTCCGCTGCCGATCGAGCTGCTCAAGGGGATGGCGGATTTGTCGTCCAAGCCCTGACCTTTCCTACAGACACCAACGTCCGGTAACCGCGTCGGAGATTTCCTTCAAGTTGTAGCGGTGTTGGTGAACTTGTTCCGGTCCGAACCCAGGTCTAGTCTGGCTTTGTCACTGAATAAACGGTGACACGGACGTGCAAGTCCGACGAAACTGTTTAGGGCGCAATTGCCATGGCTCATGCTTTATGGCGGCTGCGCGCAGGAGATCTTCGGATCTGCTGGGTGTCCTAAACAGTCCCGGTCTTGCACACCTGCGCACGGCCGCCACCCAATTCGCGTGCAAACGAACGGTGACGGTTCCAACTTACTGTTTAGGGAATTTTATATGTTCAAGGTATCTCCAAATCCGCCAGACAACTCTGGCACCCCATCCGAAGAATCCTTCGAAGACGAAAAACTCAAAGAAGCCGCCGACCGCGCCTTCGCCCACTACTTCCCCCCGACTACCGCAAAACCGCCCAGACACCGCAAAGGCAACCTTTTCACCGTCGCCCCCGATGTCAACACCGAATCCCTTCTGGCCAACGCCTCCGAAGACCTGCTGTCCATCAGCGCCATCGCTGCCAATCTGGCGGACGATGTGGACGGGACGCGGCGCTCGGTAGCCCTGGCGCTCAGCCGCATGGCCGATGGCGTGCAGTTGCTTGTAGAGCGAGCGCTGGATCATTGGGAGGAGTCGGAGATCATGCAGGCTCGGGTCAAGGTTTAGCCAGGTAGATTTAGGGTGAATTGACCGCCGCCATCGCGAGCAGGTCGGATCGCGATGGCGTCAGTCCCGTCGATACACAACTTCTGGAAAACGCGTTTTTTGTTACAGACTCACTTCAACACGAATAAGCGCGCGTTGGCGCCTCCCGCCTGCGTTTGGCCAACGTTCTGCCAGCCTGCGGGCAACGGAGCGAATTCGTTCGGCAAATCGATGGTGCCGATCAACCACACCCGACCGGTGCCTTTGGGCAAATTACCGAGGCTGTCGAGGTAAATATCCTGAGTCACCAGCGTGCCGAAACCGTAGGCATTCGGCCGGCTCGAAGCGCCATTGGCCAACGGCGGGGTGTACAGCAGCGGTTTGGCGTCAGTGCGGTTGTAATAGACATAACTGAGGTACCAGAGCATGTCGCTGGTGACGATCCGGTCACCGGCTACGAAGTGCTGGTTCACGTAGTCCACCATGACGCTGATTTGATCGTTGGTATCGACCGTGGCGTTGTTCTTAAGGCCCACCAGTTCGACGCCGACAAACAACACCAGCACCGTCAGGGCCACCACCCGAAAGACCGCGTACACGCGGTCAATGGCCAGTGCGGCAATCATCGGCAGGCCGAGGGCATACGCGGTGAGGTAACGCTCGATGAACACCGGCGAGATGAACGACACCGAAAACACCAGCAACAACGGCAAAACGGTGTAGATCACCAGCAACGCGCTGCCACGAATGACACTGCGATCCCGCGCCAGCGCCACACACACCAAGGCCAGCACCGCCAAGGGCAACGTCATGAAAAGCGGTGTGGCCAGGGTCTCGCCATCGTCCTGGGTCAGGAACGACCAGATCATCGAAGGTAACGAGGCGAAGGTGACCGGTGTCTCCCACCCTACATCGCCATTGGCTTTGAGTTGGTCCATGTGCTGCATCAGATCTATCAGGCTGGGCACCCACGGCAAGTACACCAACACAATCGCCACGTTCGCCCACCACCAGCCGGGCTGCTGGATATGCCGCAAGCGATAGCCAGGCTGTACGCGGATCAGCCCCAGATACAGCCAGTGACACAGCACGCACAGGGCCGTGAAGTAATGGGTGTAGAACGCCGCGCTCATCAGCAGTGCGTAAATCACCAGATAGCGCATACGCCCGGGGTGTTTGATCCAGTAAACCAGGGCAATCGTGGCACCGATCAACCACAGCCCCAGCAATGAATACATGCGCACTTCCTGGCTGTAACGCACGGCGGTAGGCAGCAGCGCCAACAGGACGCCGGCCAACAACGCGGCGCGGCGAGTGGCGAGCAAGTCCACCAGCCAGACGCCAAGCGCCACGGTGGCAATCCCCGGTAGCGCGCTCAGGCTTCGAATCGAAAAAATGCCATTGCCGAACAGCTCGATCCAGCCATGCAGCAGCATGAAATACAGCGGCGGATGCACATCATGGGCAGCATGCACCCAGATCCCGGCCAGCGAATACTGGCTCAGCAGCAGACTGGAACCTTCATCGCCCCAGACCGCCGCCGCGGTCAGGTCATAAAAACGCACCAGCGCGGCCAATGCCAGGATCGGCAGCAGCCAATGCTCGCGCACCCATCGAAGCAAGCGTTGAACACTCGCCCAGGCGCCGGGTGCCGCGTGGGGGCCTTGGGTGCCGTCAAGCGGCGTTTCTCTGTGCGCCTCCATTGCCTCCCCTCGATACTGCCGGTGAAAAATCTTGAAACTTTCAATCACTGTAGGACAGCCACAGCGCCGCCGTCGATGCTGGCTTACCTTTCGCCTTTAACTATGCGGATTACGCCCCGCAATTCCCGTTAAAACTGCTGCAAACAAAATGCCCCACCCGCACAACCTCAACACTATCCAACCAGTTCATCGGACTGAGTGTCGAACTCTGTCGGAGCGCAATATCGATGCCCCATGGCATACATGCGCATTCATACAAGCAAGTCAACGCGGTGCCGTCTCTGTCACCGGATACACCGACTCCCATCCCCCACCCAACGCCTTGTACAGCCCGACCATCGCCAACGACACCCCGGTCGAACTTTCCACAAACTGCTCCTGAGTCGCCAGCAACGCGCCTTGCACCGTCAGTACGTTAACGAAATCAACCACCCCTTCCACATATTGCTGTTGCGCGGTACGCAGGGCGATCTGGTTCTGGCGCACGGCTTCGGCGAGGCTGTCGCGGCGCAGTTGGCTGGCGTTGTAGGCGGTCAGTTGATTGTCGATTTCATGCCAGGCGCGCAGCACGGTTTGCTGGTAGGCGATGGCGGCTTCCTGTTGTTGGGCTTCGCGCAAGTGCAGCACGCCGCGCAAGCGTCCGCCATCAAACAGCGGCAGGCTGAATTGCGGGCCGATACCGAAAGACCGTGAGCCCCAGGAGCCGAAATCGCTGAGTTGCATGGCTTGCGATCCGATGTTGCCCGACAGGGTGATCCGTGGATAGAAATCGCCCTTGGCCACGCCGATGCTCGCGGTCGCGGCATGCAGGCGGGCTTCGGCCTGGCGGATGTCCGGGCGACGTTCGGCCAGTTGCGACGGCAGACCGATGGCGACTTGACGCGGGGTTTGCGGCACCGGCGCGTCTGTGGATAACTCGGCAGACAGCGCTTGCGGCGGCTCGCCCATCAGCAGGCTCAAGGCGTTGATCAGTTGCGACTGGCGCTGCTCCAGCGCAGGCAGACGCGACTCGATAGCCGCTACTTGGGCGGCGGCTTCGGCGACATCCAGGTCGGTGGCGACACCGTCGGCCAGGCGCAGCTGCGAAAGCTTCAGGCTGTGGCGGGCGACGTCGAGGTTCTCCTCGGTGACGGCGCGCGTACTTTGCACACCGCGCAGCTGAATGTAGTCCTGAGCGGTTTCGGCGAGCACCGACAGCAGCACGCCGCGTCGGTCGTTTTCCGCGACTTCCAGGGTAGCGTCGGCGGCTTCGGTTTCACGGCGCACACGGCCCCAGAAATCCAGTTCCCAGGATGCGGAGAAGCCCGCGTCCCACAGGTTGTACGCCGAGTCACCGCTGTGTCCCGACGGATCGTTCAAGCCTTCGCCGCTGTTGCGTTTACGCCCGTAGCTGCCAGTGGCGGCGGTATTGGGGTAACGGTCGGCGGTGATCACCTGACGCACAGCGCGGCTTTGCTGCAAGCGGCTGCTGGCGAGTTTCAGGTCGAGGTTATCGGTCAGGACGCGTTGAGTCAGGGCCGAGAGTTTCGGGTCGCGGAACACTTCCCACCAGCGTTCTTCCATGGTTTCAGTGACGGCTTGGCTGGCGGCGGACTTGGACGGTTTCGACCACTCGGCGACTTGCGGTGCCTGAGGTTTCTGGAAGTCCGGGCCGACGGTACAGGCTGAAAGGCTCATGACAAACAAGGCGCAAAAGGTGAGTTGAGGCCACCGGCCTCTTCGCGAGCAAGCCCGCTCCCACATTGAAATGCGGCCCCCTGTGGGAGCGGGCTTGCTCGCGAAGACGTCAGAACAGTCGTCCAAGATCTTCATCGTTGAACGACCTCATGCTCGCCGGTGCTAGCCGTATCAATACTCGCCTCAACCGACATCCCCACGCGCAACCGTTCGGCCAATGGCTGACCCGGATCCAGGACGATTTTCACCGGAATCCGCTGCACCACCTTGGTGAAGTTGCCGGTGGCGTTGTCCGGCTTGACCGAGGCGAACGTCACACCCGTCGCCGGTGCGATGCTCTCGACGCGACCGCTCAGGGCCTCGCCGCCGAGGCTGTCGACACGCACTTGCACGTCCTGCCCCAGCTGCACGTCGGTCAGTTGGGTCTCCTGAAAATTGGCGACCACATAGGCCTGCGCAAGCGGCACCACCGCGAGGATTTTGCTCCCCGGCGTGACATAGGCGCCGACCCGAACAGCGCGCTCGCCGACCATACCGTCCTGAGGCGCGACGATGCGTGTGTAGGAGAGCTCGTAGCTGGCCATTTCCAGCGCCGCTTGCGCCCGTTTCAATCCTCCTTCCGCCGCGTCACGCTGGGCGGTGAGGATCTCCACCTGCTTGCGCTCCGCCGCCAGCACCGCCGTCACGTTAGCCAGCCGCGCGGTGGCCTGATCGATGCGAGTCCGCGCTTGTTGGGCGTTCTGCACCGTGCCGGCGCCCACTCCGGCGAGATGGTTGTAGCGGTTCAATTCATGCTCGGCGAAGGCTATTTCAGCCTTGGCCGACACGACCGTGGCCTGGGCTTGAGCGATCACCGAAGCCTGGCGTTCAAGGGTCGCACGGGCATTTTGCAGTTGCGCCCTGGCCACCTGGGTTTCGGCGTCTGCCGCCTGGGCGGCGGCGCGCAGATCCCGGTCATCAATCAACGCCAGCAACTGCCCGGCCTTGACCTGCTGGTTGTCCTCCACCAGCACTTCCTTGATGAACCCGGCTACGCGCGGCACCACCAGCGTGAAGTCTGCCGAGACAAAGGCGTCATTGGTGTTCTGTTGCGTGCGCTTGCCAAACAGGCCGGGCGCCAGCACATACACCAGCACACCGAGCGCCACCACCGCTGCGACGCCAACGGCCACTTTTTGCTTTAATTGAGTCGTCATAAAAACCTTCTGTTTCAGTGAGGCATTCAAGTCGGCGCGCGCGGTGGATAGATCCGCGTAGGCAGCCAGAAAATCAGCAGGATCAGCGCCAGTGCGACGCCGGCCATGCACAGATAAAGATCCGATGCCGTGAGCATCACGGCCTGCTCATGCAGCCGGTGGGCAAGGCCCGCGCTATCGCTGTCGACCAGAGGTGAGTTGCCGAGGTTGTCCACCAGCATCATCGAGTGGAAATGCAGCCTTGAGGTGGTCAACGCCTCCAGCACACCGGTGGCGATCACCGCTGCCAGGCCTTTTACGGTGTTGAACCAGGCCGAAGCGAACGGGCCTTCCATCGGGCTGATGCTGCCGGTGGAGAGCATCAACAGCGGCAGCACCGCCATCGGCTGACCGAAGATTTGCAGCAGTTGCAGCACGTAGAAGTCGTCGCGAATCCACACCGACGTCAGCTGCGACCCACCGATGCAGGACAGCGCCAGCATGCTCAGACCGATGCCCAGCACCCAGCGGCAATCGACCCAACGCAGGTTGCACAGCGCCGCCACCAACGGCAGCGCGATCAACTGCGGTAACGCCGCCAGCAACATGATCGGAGCGGTCTGAACCGGGCGATAACCCTGCACCTGCGCCAGGTAGCTGGACGGAATGATGATCACCGCCAACAACACCACTAGCACCCCGGCCAGGGTCAGCAAAGCGAATGACAGGTTGCGGATGCCGAGCATCTGCAGCTTGAAAAACGGCATCGGTTGCGACCATTCGTTGATCAGGAACAGCACCAACAGCAGCAACCCACCGCCGAGCAATCCGCAAATCAGGCTCGACTCGAACCAGTCCAGCCGATTGCCTTGCAAAATACCGATCACCAGCATGCAGATCGCCGGAAAACCCAGCAGCAAACCGCGCCAGTTGAATTGTTTGAAGCGCTCCAGGCGCAACGGGTCCTGGGGCAAGCCATACGCCACCGCGACCATGGCGATCAGGCACGGTGCGATGATTTGCCAGAAGGTCCACTGCCATCCGACGTGTTCGGTCCACAACCCGGCCAGCGGAGTGCCGAGCCCCGGGCCGAACGTCGCGGTCAGGGCGTATCCGGCCAGACCATAAAGCTTCACGTTGGCCGGCAAAAAGCGCAGCGCGACGGTCATCAGCATCGGCGGCAACGCGCCGCCGGCCAGGCCTTGCAAGGTGCGCATGACCAGCAGGCTTTCATAGTTTGGAGCGAACGGGCACAACACGCCCAACAGGGTGAATGCGCTGATGGCGCAGAGGGTGAACCGTCGCAGTGAGAACGTCACCGAGCACCACGGCGCGAAAGCCATGGCCGCTACCGAGGTCGCGGTGTAACTGGCGACCAGCCAGGTGCCTTCGTCGTAGCCGATGGCCAATGCGCCGCGGATGTCGGCGAGGGCAACCTTGGTCACCATCTCGTTCAGGCCCGACACCAGCACCGCCAACAACACGCCCACCAGGCCGATGATGATCCGCGGACCAAAGACCGGTGGCGTGACGGCAGCCGGGCTGGCCGCGGCGAGAGGTGCCGTGACTGTGAGGGAAGTCATGACTGCAAGCTCCGGGGTTTGAATACCGAAGCATTTTAAGAAGCGCGGGGGCTTACGAAAATTGACTTATTGGCAGCTTATAAGTGCATCAAGCGCAGCAATGCAGAACCCTGTGGGAGCGGGCTTGCTCGCGAAGGGGCCATCACATTCAACATCAATGGTGACTGATACACCGCTTTCGCGAGCAAGCCCGCTCCCACAGTAGATCCGTGATCAGCTTCAGGTGGGTTGTGCGGCCAGCCACGTCTCGTCGCAACAGGCCTTGAGGGTTTCGCGCAGCCAGCGGTGCGCCGGATCTTTGTCAAAGCGCGGATGCCAAGACTGGGTCAGCATAATGGTCGGCAGCGGAATCGGCAGCGTGAAGGAGCGGAGCTTCAGGCCCAGGCGCTGGACGCTCAGCAATGCCTCCTTGGGCACCGGCAGAATCAAATCGGAATCAGGCAAGGCAAACATCGCCGCATGGAAACTCGGCGCAATCACCGCTACCCGCCGTTCCAGCCCCAAGGCATTGAGCGCGGTATCGATCGGACCACGGGCGATGCCGCGACGGGACATGCTGATATGGGAAAACCCGGCGAAACGCTCAGCCGTGATCTCTTCGTCGAACAGCGGATGGTCTTGGCGAACCAGGCCGACGAAATGAGTAGAGAACAGGTTCTGAATCTTAACTTCCGGGGTCAACGGCCGGGTATTGCTGATGCTCAGATCGATCCGCCCTTCGCGCAGCGCCTCATCATCGCCATCGCCTTCCGGCACAAAACGCAGTTCGCAATGCGGCGCCTGACGATCCAGGGTGTCGAACAGTTTTCCGCCGTAAACGCCGACGAAAAAGTCATTGGCGCGAATGCTGAACCGCCGGCGCAACGTGCCCAGCTCCACCGCATCGGCCGAACGAAACAACAGCGCGGCCTGCTCCACCACGTCACGCACCTGCTCGCGCAACGCCAACGCCTTGGGCGTCGGCACCAGGCCGCGACCGGCGCGCACCAGGATCGGATCGCCGAGGGCTTCGCGAATGCGCGTCAGCGTCCGGCTCATCGCCGCCGGGCTGAGGTTCATCCGCCGCGCGGCGCCCACCACACTGCCCTCGTCGAGCAAGGCGTCGAGGGCGACCAACAAGTTCATGTCCGGGAGTTGCATGCTGAGCACTCGTGTCTGATTTGGATTGATTCAGACGCAATGCTAGCAGATCAAAAATCGATCAACGCTGCATCCCCCACCGCTTCACCGTGACCCGCTCCAGCGTGCTGAACACCAGGTTTTCCACCAGCAAGCCGATCAGGATCACCACCGCCAACCCGGCAAACACCTTGTCGGTGTACAGCTCATTGCGGTTCTGGAAGATGTACCAGCCCAAGCCACCCTTGCCACTGGTGGCACCGAACACCAATTCAGCGGCGATCAATGTGCGCCAAGCAAAAGCCCAGCCGATTTTCAGCCCCGCAAGAATCGATGGCAGTGCTGCCGGAATCAGAATGAACAGCACGAAGCGCATGCCTTTGAGGCCGTAATTGCGCCCGGCCATGCGCAGGGTTTCCGAGACACCGAGGAACCCGGCATAAGTGTTCAACGCCAAGGCCCAGAGCACCGAATGCACCAACACGAAAATCAGACTGTTCTGTCCCAAGCCGAACCACAGCAGCGCCAACGGCAACAGCGCAATCGCCGGCAGCGGGTTGAACATCGAGGTCAACGTACTCAATAGATCGCGACCGAACTGCGTCGACACCGCCAGGGTGGTCAGGGCAAACGCCAGCACGATGCCGATCAGGTAACCCTTGAGCAACACCACCAGCGAAATCCACACCTTGCCCAGCAATTCGCCACTGAGCAAACCGTCATGCAGCGCGCTCCCGGTCTGCAGAAAACTCGGCAGCAGCAGGTCGTTGTCCTGAACACGGGCAACCACCTCCCACAGGACCGCTAGCAAAATCAGGATCAGGCTTTTGCGTAACCAGCCTTGTTGCCACAGGCGCTGACCGAGCGGTAATTCACGCTCCAGCGGCACGCTCGTCAGCGGCTGCAACACCGTTTCAAATTCTTCACGCGGGGATGATAAAAGGCTCATCGGGCACTCCTCTCAATGGCTCAATAAGCGATGCGGATGTCGGAGAAGTCCAGCTCACGCTCGGTTTCCGGGGACTGACCTTCATCGAACAACAACCGATGAATGCGCCGCGCCGACTCCTGAAAGGCCACGCCACCTAGGCTGTGCAAGTCGTATTGATGGCTGTGGACTTCCGCCCGCACCCGCCCCGGATGCGGTGACAGCAGCAGGATTCGATTGCCCACCACCAGCGCTTCTTCGATGGAGTGCGTGACGAACAGCAGCGTGAAGCGCACTTCTTCCCAGAGCAGTAGCAATTCTTCCTGCATCTTGCGGCGGGTCAGCGCGTCCAGGGCGGCGAAGGGTTCGTCCATCAAGAGGATTTTCGGCTGCATGGCCAGCGCACGAGCAATCGCCACACGCGCTTTCATGCCGCCGGACAAGGTATGCGGGTAGGCATCGGCAAACGCCGCCAGACCGACCTTGTCCAGATAGTGCAGCGCCCGCTCCTCGGCCTCTTTGCGCTTGAGCGTCCTGGAAGCCAGCAGCGGAAACATCACGTTCTGTTTGACGGTTTTCCACGGCGGCAGTTGATCGAATTCCTGGAACACCACGATCCGGTCCGGCCCCGGGGCATGAACGGTTTGCCCCTGAAGACGAATCTCGCCTTCACAGGGCTGAATGAACCCGGCGACCGCCTTGAGCAACGTTGACTTGCCGCAACCGGACGGACCGAGCAGCACAAAGCGGTCTGCCGGATCGATTTCAAAACTGACCTGATGGGTCGCACGAACCACACGCTGAGGCGTGCGGTATTCGAGGCTGACGTTGTCGACCGACAGCAGCGCTTGGGCTGCCGCGATCGGTTTGCTGACCGTGTGGCCTTGCAAAGGGGCGTTCATCTCGGTCAGCTCCCTTGCAGCGGTTTGGCGTCCTGGAAGAAGTAGTCCTTCCACGAGTCCGGTTTGTTTTTGATCGCGCCGACGCGGTAGAGGAATTCGGCCAGCGGGTAAGTGTTTTTCGGCGTGACGCTGAATTCGAACTGCGGGTTATCGATGATTTTCAGCAGCGCGGCACGGTCGATTTTGGCCTTGGTAACGCGGATGTACGTATCCGCCGCCGCGCCTTTATCGTTCTGGGCAAACTCGGCCGCCTCAGTCAGCGCCTGGACGAACGCTTTATAGGTTTTCGGGTTCTCGTCGCGGAATTTCTCGGTGGCGAACAGCACCGTCGGCGAGTTCGGGCCGAGCACGTCATTGGAATTGAGCACAACGTGGACGTTAGGGTTAGCCAGCTCTTGATCCTGGAACGGCGGGTTGGAAAAGTGCCCGGTCAACTCCGTGCCGCCGGCAATCAGCGCCGCCGTGGCGTCGGGGTGCGGAACGGCGATGGTGTACTTGTCGAGGCGATTGAATTCCTTGTCACCCCACTGCTTGGCGGCCGCGTATTGCAGGATGCGCGACTGCACCGACACGCCGACCGCCGGCACCGCGATGCGGTCCTTCTCAGTGAAGTCAGCGATGGTTTTGACCTTGGGATTGTTGCTCACCAGGTAGTAAGGGAAGTTGCCAAGGGAAGCCACGGCTTTGACGTTCTGCTTGCCGTGGGTGCGGTCCCAGATGGTCAGCAGCGGACCGACGCCCGCACCGGCAATATCAATGGAACCGGAGAGCAATGCATCGTTGACCGCCGCACCACCGGAGAGCTGGGTCCAGTCGACCTTGATGTCGATGCCTTCCTGCTTGCCGTACTTCTCGATCAGGTTCTGATCGCGCACCACATTGAGCAACAGATAAACAATGCCGAACTGCTCGGCGATGCGGATTTCACCTTCGGCGTGGGCCACGGTCGGCGCCACCAGGCTGCCGGCGATCAGGCTGAAACCCAGGCCGATGGCCGCGGCCAACGGTGCAAATGGAAGACGTTTGGACATGTGAGTTTCTCCGACAAATCAGAAAGGCGCGTCGCCCTGGATGGTGGTGCGATACAACTTGCGGCGCAGGTAGCCAGGGCATCCGGCGGCGAGATGAATCAGCGAACGGTTGTCCCAGAACACCAGGTCGTGGGCCTGCCATTGATGGCGGTAGATGTTTTGCGGCAGCACGCTGTGGGCGTAGAGCTCGTCGAGCAGTTGCTTGCTTTCGTCTTCCGGCAAACCAACGATGCGCGTGGTGAAACCCTCACTGACGAACAACGCCTTACGGCCGTTTTCCGGGTGTGTGCGGACGATCGGATGAACCACTTCGGCGACCTGAGCGAGTTGCTCTGGCGTCAGCGTCGGGCGCCAGTTGTCTTCGAATTTGGTCTCGCTATAGCGCGCGGTGTAAGAGTGCGCGGCCGAGCGGCCTTCGACGGCTTTGCGCAGCGCTTCGGGCAGGTTGTCCCAGGCTTTATGCATGTCGGCGAAGAGCGTGTCGCCGCCCTCGGATGGCAGCTCTTGGGCGTGCAGCATCGAGCCCAGGCTTGGCAGCTCTTTATAGGAAAGGTCGGAATGCCAGAACTTGCCGGCGTCACCGAGGCCGATGGATTGGCCGTTTTCGATGATGTTGGAAACGATGAGGATTTCCGGATGCCCGGCGAGCAGGAATTGCTTGAGCACATGAATCTGCAACACGCCGAAACGGCGGCTGAAAGCGATCTGCTGCTCGGGGGTAATGCGTTGATCGCGGAACACCACGACTTGATGATCCAGGTGCGCGCGGTGGATGCGGGCGAAGTCCTGATCATTGATCGGGCGGGACAGGTCGAGGTCGATGATTTCGGCACCGACAGCGCCACTGAACGGGCGGATGTAAAAGGTTTGCGGCGCGATGTTCGCGGCGCTTGGGGAAGCCGTTGCTGCAGACATAAATCACTCCCACGCACGGCACGCTCAAAGGCGCGCGCGTCGATCAAGAAACTCACGGAGGTCCCGTGTTGGTTCGTGTCGTGCGGCGCGCCGATTGGTCGGCAGGTACGCAGGGGGATGACTTTATAGGTATAAGAACGTGAATTTAAATACCGTTAGCGAATAACGATATGGCTTTTGAGGTGTGTTGCCTTTTGGGCCTTCGCCTTCGCGAGCAAGCCTGCTCCCACAGGGGTAATGTGGTCGACAAATCCAATGTGTGGGGCTTGCTCGCGAAGGGGCCATCAGCCCCAAAATAGACCGCCGCGAGGCGTTGCTTGAGGCGTTCTCCGAAAAGACAATAGCAAGCCCATTAGAGGTGTCTGCCGTCAGTTCGTCTGGCTGTGCCAGCAGCTGGGATTATTCGGAGAAAATCAGGTTGTGCCTTGCCCAAGTCCCGCTTGAGCAGAAATAGACTAGCGCATATCCGCATAAGGCGACATCGGCTCCACCGGTAGCGGCAGGTTGCCTTGCCAAGGGTCAAACGTGTAGCGCAAGTAAAGCAAGGCGCGACTCGGTGCATAGCCCTCGCTGTGCTGCCAAGTGATGCCGGTACCCAGCACCAGGCTGTCGGAAAGGCGACGCTCCACGAGGCCCTGGAGACGGAAATTGATGCCGTTGCTGCTACTGCCACTCTTGGTCTGGGACGGGTTGTCCACCAGGGTCTGATTCGATTGCGCTAGCAGGTTTTGCAGTTCGGCTTCGCGATTGTCTTTGGGGTAGAGGTCAGAGCCGTCGATTTTCGCAAACGACCAGCCCACCGAGCTTTCGAGCAAGGCCGACCAGTCAGCGTTGCGCCAGGCATAGTTCACCGGCACGCTGACCGAGTAGTACTGCTGTGGGCTGTAATAGCCGCCCTGGCCGAGGGTGAGTTCGCTTAAGTCCTTGTCGTACCCCATGTACATCAGGGTCAGGCCAGTGCGCAGACGTTCGTCGGCACGTTCCACCAGGCGATAGTAATAGCCGCCCATGGCTGTGCGTCGCTGATTGTTCTCAACGTTCTGGCCCACTAACCAATGACTGCTCAGGCTTGCCCACACGCCATCATCGCCGCCTTGGTCATGGCTCAGTCCCAGGGTGAAGCCGTTGGCCGTAACCCCGCCCCACTTGGTTCCGGTGACCGGATCGACCGCACCGGCATACGACACCAGTGAGTTGGTCAGGGGCCGCCGCGATACCGTGAGGCGGTAGCCCAGGCTGCTCCAGTCACCGCTGTAGGTGACACCGCCGACCCAGTTGGACACCGTGAATTCTTGTGGCGTATGGCCAAGGTCGAAGGCCCAGCGATCATCGTGCCAGCCCATGCCCAGCAGGGTGCCGCGCACGCTCTGCGGAGCGGTGGCACAGCCACCCTGCACCACCGCGCACAAGCCGAACTGGTCGGTGCTGGAAAAATTGCTGACATCCAGATCGATGTCTTCGGCCTGAACGAAACCCTGTCCTTGCGCCACCGGCGCGTCGATGCGCAGGATGGTGGTTTGGGTGGTCAGGTCCGAAACCCCCGATGAGCTGTTGTCGGTGCGCCAGGCGAGGTCGTGGTACAGGTTCACCGTCGGGTTCTGCTTTTGGTACAGCTCGTCGACGTCGCTGCGGATGCTGCGCTGCAACCAGTCATCGCTGTCCTTGGCACGGCTGGCCAAGGTCATGGCACGGTTGTCGCGCGGTTCGGCCTGTTGCGGCTCGATCATCCTTGCCGCGCCCATGCTGCGCGCATAGTCATCCAGAGCCCGCTGCGGCTCTTCTCGGGACAGCAGACGCGCCGCATCCCGGTAGACCAGCGGATTACTTTGCGGGGTCTTGAGCAACTGCGCGAACAGCGCGTTCGCACGAGTCTTGTCGCCCAGCGACGCCCAGGCATTGGCCAAGCGACGCTGGAACGACGCATCGGCCGGTACTGGCGCAGTCACTGTCATAAGGCTGGCCTTGGCGGCGTTTGGCTGACCGCGGGCGATCAGCACTTCGCTCAGGCCCAGTTGGGCCTCGGTATTTTTCGGCTCGCTGGCCAGCACCTTGCGGTAGCGGCTTTCGGCCTGCGCGAGGTCGCCACGCTGCTGGGCCCAGTCGGCCAGGGTCAGGTAGTCGTCAGTGGACGGCGCGCGCATCAGCAGCGCTTCGGCCTGAGCCTCATGGCCGCCGTCGCGTAGTGTCCGGGCCTTCGCGAGCAACTGGCGACGCTGCAGACGTGCCCACAGCTCGTTCATGTTGCCGCTCCAGGCGGCGCGAGGGATCTGTTGCAGACTGCCCACGGCATCGCCGTCACGATCACCATTGGCCAGAAACAGGCCGTGGGCATAGCGCGCCTCGGTGTTCTGGCCCTGACGTTGTAACAGCCAGTGGAAGCTTTGATCGGCCTCGGTATTGAGGCCCAGTTCGCGCTGGGCATTGGCCAAGCGGTACACCAGCCAGGGATTGTCCGGGTCCAGCACTCGAGCCTTGCTCAAGGCTACCGTCACCTGCGCCCAATCGCTGCCTCGGGTGGCGTCATCGGCTTGCGCATTGAGGCGATCCAGCGTCAGTCCCCGACGCACGCCTTGGAACTCTTGCTGCTCCTTGGGCGTCAGGCTGTCGAGGTAGTGCTCGGCCTTTTCCGGTGATTGCGACTGGTACAGACGGACCATCGCACGCACCACGCTTGCGTTGTTCGGATCGAGCTTGCGCGCCTGCACCAACAGGGCTTCTGCGGTGATGTCATCTGATTCGCCCCGGGCAGCGTAGGACAGGCCGATCAGCGGCGCAGGATCGTCCGGCTTGGCTTTGGCCGCCTGCCGATACCACTTTTTCGCGACGGGATAATCCTTTCGCTCAAGGGCTTCATCACCCTTTTGCAACAGCATCCACTGGTAGTTGGCAGCCTTGAGATCCTGCCACTTGGTCATCCAGTCGGTGTCCTGCTCGATGGCCGAGGCCTGGACGAAAGTGTTGTATGCCGCTTCGTGCTTGTTCTGGCGCATCAGCAAAATACCCAGCGAACCGAGCAGGCTGGAGTCTTGCGGATAACGTTTGATCGCCCGACGCAAACTGGCTTCAGCGCCGACGTTGTCGCCGGCTTCGAGCAATGCCTTGCCTTTGACTCCGGCCTGCCAGGCCGGATCAGCCAGGTATTGCTCCTGCTCATGCAACTGTCTGGTCGCGTCAACGTGCAAGCTGGCGTAGGGGTAGAACTTCAGAAAAGTCCGCCAGCCCTGCGCGGTTTCGTGCCCTACCGGCTGCTTGAGCCAATAGTTGTATTCGCGCTCGGCAGCGTTATTGCTGGCGTTCGGATCACCAGCCAATTGATGCAGGACGTCCAGCGCCTCGGGATCACGTTTTTCGGCAAACAACAGGCCGGCCAAAGCCTGGCGCAGCGAGGCATTGCCGGGATACTGCCGGTCCAACTCGCGCAACTGCTCTATCACCACCGGGCGCTCAGCCTTGATGCCCCTACGCACGTTCAGGTATTCCAGGGTCGTGGCAAAGTCCGGCATGTCATCACCGAACAATTGCCGATAGGCTTTGACCGCGTCTTCGGAACGGCCGGCGACGGCCAGCAGGCGCGCCTCCTGCAGAGCCCTCTGACCATCGGTGCCGTTCATTTTCAGCAAGCTCTCGGCCCGACGCAGGGCCGCAGTGCCTGGCGCCTGCTGGCGCAGTTGGGCGACCAGGCGTTCGGCTTCCGGCTGGTTCTTTTGCAACAGTGCCTGGCGGACTTCAACGACTTTCACCAGCGGATTGTCCGGGGCGATCAGCTCCAGACGAGCCAACGAGTCATGCACCAGGTCTTCGCGGTACAGAGCCTCACCAATGCGGACTTGCTCCAGCAGCCATTGCTGCTGGTCGGGCGGACTGAGAGGCTGACCCAGGGCGACCCCATAAACGCTGCTCAACAGCAGCCCAAAACCGGTCATTTTGTGCATGCGGCAGTCCAGTTTGGCACGAGGTACCCGTTTTTATCGAAGCGATAACGTTGTTGGTCCCAGCCCTGCCCGAACAGCGTCAGCGACTGGTTGTAATAGGCATCCGCCAAGGGCGGCTGTTGTTGCAAGCGTTGGCGCTCAGCCTTGAGGGCACCCGCACTGTCCGGGCTTGCGGCCAGCAACGGCAGCAATGCGGCACCGAAGCCGACCGGGGCGATGCCATTGTCGAGGCCGGTGGTGATGTCGACTTTTTCCGGCACATGGCCCAGCCGCGCAGTCAGGTCCAGCATGGGTTTGAAGTGCTCGATCAACCCGGCGCGCCCCGGCGCATCTTTGTCCAGCATGCCCAGCCAGAGGTAGACGCGAATGGCGTCATAGCTTCCAACACTGCCCTTCTGACTGTCCACGGCCCAACCCTGACCGGCTTTCCACAGTTGCCAGTCGGATGCCAGGCCCTTGGGCGAACTTTCGATCAGCAGGCGCTCGGTGTTGCTCGCCAGCTCCGCCCAAATCGGAGCTTCCTGGGCGAAGCGTGCAAGCAATTGTGGTGGCAGATAGCTGGCATTCAGACGCCAACCCTCGGCATTGTCGAACCCGACGTCGCCGGGCAACAGCATCAGACCCAGGCCCGGTAGCTTGCGCAGGCTTTGCGCAGCACTGCGCCAGAGCAGGTTACGGCCCAATGCCAGGTAAGTCGGTTGATGCCACAGACGCCCAGCTTCCAGCAGGCTATAGGCGATCCACAAATCGGCGTCGGTGGCATTGTTGCTATCAAGTACCTGCCAGCGGCCAGTTTTTTCGCGGCCCCACTGCCACGCCGGTAGCTGCCGGTTAAGGTCTCCGTCGGCCAGATTGTCCTGGGTCCAGCGCAGCACCTGGGCGAAGCTTTTACGGTCATTGCCCAGCAGGGCGAAAAACAGCCCGTAGCTCTGCCCTTCAGACGTGGAGATCAACTGCTCCGAGGAGTGGTCAATTACCCGTCCGTCCGGACTCAGCATGGCCTGGCGATAATTCTGCCAGGCCGGCCAGGCGCATTCCGCAGCACCAGCAGAGCCAGGCGCTATGATGATCGTGGTCAAAGCCAGAGTGAGGAAGGCTTTCACCCGACTACTCCTGGCCAGCCAGACGACGACGGGCAGCCCAACGTAATGCACGCCACAGCAGGAAAGCCGTCAGCAGCACACTGATGGTGGCCATGGTCGCCAGCAGGATCGGGTGCTCGGACAATTGGTACCAAAGCAACAACCACCACGGAAGATGGCCGACGAAGTACTGCTGGCCCACCCAACTGCTGCCAACGCCACTGCTGCGGATCAGGGCCACGGAACCGGTAACGGCGTCTAATTTTCCAGTGTCGCCCAAGGTGTCGCGCAGCAGTTGGTAATCGGCGTCATCACTGGCCAGCAAGGCCACAATGCTGCGCTGTGGGTGATACGGCGACTGCAAGCCGACGATGGCGGCGATCGGTGCATGGGCGCTGACGTCGACGCGGTTGGCACCCAGGTCGCGCTCATCGCTGAACTGGCCGACGCGGGCCGATTTACCGTTCTGCTCATTGGACGGTTTGAGTAGCCAGGCACGCGTCTTGTCCAGCACCAGATTGGCATCGGCACCATCGCCCACCCCCGCAGCCATGGCGCCGAAGACCAGCAGATCGACATCTGCCTTCGCGTCGTCCCAGTTGTCCGACAGCCGCAAGTCAAACGCTGGCAGGCCTGAGCGCGCGGAGATTCCAGCAATGGTCTCGAACAGAGTGCTCAGTTGCACAGGTCGACTGTGGGCCGGGACCATCACCAGGGTTTCCGACAGGTCAGCCATCCGGCTGTATGGAAAACCGCCTCGGGCAAAGGCGCGCAGGTCTGGCATGGCGATGTAGTGATAGTAGCCGGACAGGTCAATGGTCGACTCTTCATCGATCACGGCCTGGTTATTCACCGGCAGCGAAGTCTGGCAACGGTCGCGCTGGGCACTGCCATAGGTACTGGCGAAGTTGAAGTCAAAACGCAGGGTGTTACGGTCGCCAATCTTAAGCGCCGGCACCAGCAGCTTGTCGCTGAGGTTAGCCGATTCGTTGGACAACACTGCCAGGCGCAACTCCTCCAGACGACTGTCGGTCTTGCTTTGCAGCGGCAGGCTGGTGATGAACTGGTTGTTCAGGCTGATGGTCAAGCGCGACTCGTCGTTGACCGACGGTGGCGTATAACGGAACTTGGTTTGCAGCGGAATCCCTTGGTTACGCCAGACGAACAGGTCCGGCGGCAGATTCACGTCCACCGTGATGGGCCGTGGCTGCAGACCGTTGGCCTGAAGCTGCTCGGGGTACTTGATCAACTCGGCGAAGCGTACCGAACGGTCCGTGCGCATCCAGTTCGGAGCGTCATAAGGCACCCGGGGTTTGAGCTGCTCGACCTTGTTGACGGTTACGTTCGAACCACGAAACGTGCCTGCGCCCAAGGCCAGGGCGCGGGCAGCCACAGCCAGGTCATCGTCGTTTCGACCCAACACCAGCAACACCTTGCTGTAGGGATCCTGCGGGTTGTCGATCATCTGTACAACGGGCGCATCCACCACCGGGAACTTGTTTGTGTCAGCCAGGAAGGACGGGCGATGATCGTTGGTGGCGAAAACAATGGCCGACCTGGCGCGATGGTGTTCATCGGCCGGCGGAAGCTGGTCGAAGAGAACGGGGAACTGCGCACCACGCCAAGCGGCCTGGCTGCCGAAATAGGACGCCAGGATACCGGCTGCACGCTGCTCGCCCAGGGTCGGCGCATCGGCGAAGACCAAATTGAGGACCGGCTTGTCCTGACCTCGATTATCGAAGAAAGGCATCGGGAAATAGGCCAGGTCGTTCTTGAGCGTCAGTGCCTGCTCCTGCAACTGGATCTGGCTACTGCGCCCCACGTTCAACCATAGCGTGCTGTTGGCCGGATCTTCGCAGATATCGGTGTAGTGACCGACGAACTCCAGGCGTACGCGGTTGAAGTCCGCAATCAGACGCGGGTCCAGGGCTACCGATTGGTTGACCCTCTTGCCCAATTGGTCCTTCTCGATTGGCACAACGCTCATCAGCACGTCATTGAGATACACACGTAAATGCGAGATCTGTGGCAGCAGCGAAGGCGACGGCGTGTACTCCAGCTGCAGTTTCGCGTCGCTGGCGATGCGATCACGGCGCAGGCTGAATTCGATCTGGTCGCTATTGTGGATGCCCAGCAATAGGCTGTCGGCGGGACGGCCCAGCTGTTCGAAGGTGTACGCGGTGCTCCAGCTCGGTACGTTGCTGACCGCGGCCGGCGCAACAGGCACAAGCACAGGAACAGGAACAGGAGCGGTGGCGGCCAAGGCGCAACCGGCAGCCAGGAGCGCCAGACTGGCAACAAGGGATTTGCTGAAGTAGCGGCTCATGGTGCGCTCACTGATCGAGAGTTGGGAGTTGAGGCAACTGCCGGCATGCGCGGCAGAAAACTGGCCAGCCAGCGCAACATTCGCAAAGGCGGGCCGGCGATGCGGCGGATCCAGACAGGCAAGTATTCGTAGAGGCGGTAGTAACCGGTGCCGCCCAGTTTGACGATGTCCAAAAAGCTCTGCAGCGGGCGATCCGGGGTGAAATTCTCGTCCCAGTTGAGCCAGGCGTCGGCGCGGGCGAACGTGCACTGCACAAAGTCGATTTTCTGTTGTGCATTGAGGCCGGTGAAGCTGATGCCGATGAAGTTCTTGTGGCTGCGGCAGATATAGCCCGGGAACAGGAATTCACGAGTGCCGCGCTTCATAATCAGGGAGATGCTCCCGCCCACCGCTAGCGACAGCGAGGTGTCGAGCTGGATGCCTGCGCCACCGTCGGAATAGTCCTGCAACATGCCTGGGTAAGAGTGACCACTTTCAAGGCGCACTGCAGCGGGTAACTTGACGTTTACACGGTGGGTCTGGCGAACCTGGCGCGCTTCAGCGGCGACCGCCATGGCGGCCCCAATGATCACCAGGTTGTAGACCACCCAGAGAATGCTCACCACAACGGTGACGATCTCGTCGCGGGGCCCGCAGATCAGACGCCAGATGGCAAAACCCAGGCCGGTAATGTTCAGCAACGACAGTAGCAAGTACGGTTGGGCGATTTTCCAGTCAAACTGGTTGTGCTCCATCAGGCCGCCCTTGGCGGTGACGTTGAACTTGCCCTTACTGGGGTTGAACAGTGCCACGGTAGTGGGGCGCGCGATGTACCAGGCCAGCACGGTCTCGTACACCTCACCCCAGAACGTCCGACGATAGGCGCCCTGCATCCGCGAGTTGGTGAGGCTTGCGTGAATCATGTGCGGCAGCACGTACAGCAGGATCATCAGCGCCGGGGCGTAGATGATGTAGGCATGCAGGAACAAAAACGCCATCGGCGCCATCAGAAACACCAGGCGCGGCAGGCCGGCCAAAAAGTGCATCATCGCGTTCGCGTAGCAGATGCGCTGGAAGAGGGTCAGGCCTTTTCCGAGCAAGGGGTTGTCGGTACGGAATATCTGCGCCATGCCACGGGCCCAGCGAATGCGCTGGCCGATGTGTGCTGACAGACTCTCGGTTGCCAGGCCGGCCGCTTGCGGCACCTTGATATAGGCCGAGTTCCAACCGTTGCGGTGCAGGCGTAGCGCCGTGTGGGCGTCTTCGGTAACTGTCTCGACGGCAAAGCCGCCGATCGCGTCCAGCGCGGTGCGCCGCAGCACCGCGCATGAGCCGCAGAAAAATGCCGCGTTCCACATGTCGTTGCCATCCTGAATCAACCCGTAGAACAGCTCGCCTTCGTTGGGGTGCTCGCGGAACACATTGAGGTTGCGCTCAAAGGGATCCGGTGACAGGAAATGGTGCGGGGTCTGCACCAGCGCCAGTTTCGGATCACGCAAAAAGCCCCCGGTGGTGATTTGCAGAAATGAGCGCACAGGTATGTGGTCACAATCGAAAATGGCGACCAATTCGCTGTTCAGCTGCTTCAGCGCATGGTTGAGGTTACCGGCCTTGGCGTGTCGATTGTCGTTGCGAGTGATGTAGCCCACTCCGACTTCAGCGGCGAACTGGCGGAAACTCTCGCGTCTGCCGTCGTCGAGAATGTAGATGTTCAGCTTGTCGGCCGGCCAATCGATGCCCATGGCCGCGTACACGGTACCCCGCACGATTGACAGGTCTTCGTTGTAGGTCGGGATCAACAGGTCGACGCTGGGCCACAGGCGCGTGTCGCGGGGCAGCGGCGCCGGTTTGCGGCCCAAGGGCCAGCAAGTCTGGATGTACCCCAGGATCAGCACCACCCAGGAATAAGTTTCGGCCACCAGCAGGATCATCCCGCAAGCCAGGTCCAGAGGCTGGTTCCAGTTCAGGGTCGAGGTGTAGCGCCACCACAGGTAACGGCACGAGACGATGGTCGACAACACCACCATCAGCAGCGTCGAAAAGCGTCCCGGAACCCGCCGCACCAGCATGGCCAGCCCCCACAGCAGCAAGACGAACACCAGTTGGGCGACGTAGCCGAAGGGCTCGGTGATGCACAACAGTGTAAAAATGAAGGCGACGACACCGATGGCCAAGTTGACCCATCGTTGGTTGCGACGGTCCAGGCCTTTCCACCAATGGCTGCTCTGGCGAATCTGCTGGCTGGCCTCGGCGCGCACGGGCAGTTCTTCCAGCGCCTTTCCGATCCGGGTCCACAGCCGCAGGTACAGCGCCCCGACGGCTTTAAGCCAGGCTGGGGTCGCCAGCGTCCACGCCGGCGGCCTGGTCGGGCGAACCAGCAGCAGCCAGAGGCTTTGCACCGCATAGCGCAACGGGTCGCCCAGGCTCGGTGCCTTGTTGGTCAGTTGCGGATACCAGCGCTTGGGCTGATCGAGCACAGCGCGCCAGTTCGGTGACTCCAGGCGCAACAGCAGCCACGCCAGGGCACTCATTGTCGCCAGCAGCAGCGCAACTGGCGGCGCACAGTCATAGCGCCGCCGCAGGTGAACATAAGGGAAAACGCGGGCGATCATACCGTCTCCAGGCGTCGGGTCAGGCACCAGATGGCCAGACTCAACACATCCTGGGCAGCCAAGCTGGCTTCGGCATAAGCTCCCACCGGCTTCTTGAACGCCAACGCTTCGCGCATGGCTTCATCCTGATGCACGCTGAGTGGCAACAGGCGGGCACCATATTGTTTGCGCCAGATCAGCAGCAGGTCGCGCTGCAATTGGCTGACCGGGTCGAAGCGGTTGATCAGCAGATGCTCGCTGGGGACTTCTCCCTGCTGCAACAGCACATGGCAGGCGGCATCCGCCTCGACTATCCGCAGGCGCAACGCACAGGGCCCAATACGAGCATGACCGGGCAATCGCAAGGGCACATCGAACAGGATCCAGTCAAAGTGTTCGGCAAGGCTGGCCTGTCGGCGGCGCCACAGCTTCGGCTCCCTGAGCAGGTGTTGCTCGATTTGATCCTGCTCTTCCAGTTTCAGGCGACCATAAGGCAACACGTTCAATCCCGGCTCCACGGTCCAGGCCTGTGTGTTCCAACCCACACCGTCGATCATGGCGCGCGCCCAGCCGCCGGGTTCGCTGACGCTGACGCCGAAGTGCAGGCGAAGCAGGTTCTCCGGACACATGTCGACCAGTAGCACACGCTCGCCGAGACTATGCAATGCATGACCAGTGGCCGCTAGCAGTGAGCTGGTGCCGACGCCGCCGCGCAGACCACGCAGACTAAGGGCGGTCACGACAGCGTCTCCAGGTCGGACTCATGCACCATCGGCAGGACAGCCGGTTGCCGGCGCTCCATCTCCGCCAGCAGCGGCCAGCGATGTAGGGCTTTTTGCAATTCGATCTGCGCAGAGATGTCCACGTAGTCCAGTTCGGGCAGCTCAAGCTCCAGTTTCAGGCGGGCGATGTCATCGGCACGATCCGCACGCGACTGCACCCCGGCCTTCACTTGAAGCGCTGTGGGTAGGGCAGCCATCCTGCTTTCTCCTTGATCCGTATGTAAGGTTTTCCGGCGTAGTCAACGACCACAGTGCCAGCGTTTTCGGAGACTGCCGCCGTCTGCGGCAGGTTTCTCAGCAGTGCCGGCCAGTTGGGACCCTGGCCATCCGCCTGGGGTTGGGCGCTGTACAGACGACTGATGATTTCCGACAGGGCCAGGAAACTACTTGGCTCGGTGATATGCAGTGGTGTGGCATTGGGGTTGCGGCCCATGCCCACCAGCTTGATGCCGACCGGCACATGGGTGATGGACTGGCTCGGTATCTCGCGCATGCCGGATATCTGCATGCGGTCGCCATGCAGCGCCGCGCCATGCTCCGGCACAATCACCACCACCACCCGACGGCCACTGAGCTCCAGTTGTTTAATGAAGCCATTGAGGTCGTCGATCAGCCCTTGGGCACGCGGTTTGTAATCACTGCTCTTGGTGCCGCCATCGGCGGTCAACGCACGGTTGCCGTCATGCAGCGTGGTGGTGTTGTAGAACAGCGCCACGCGATCGCTCTTTTCTTCTTCGCGGTGCTTCCACCAGGTGTTCAATACCTGAGCATCGCGCAGGATCGGCGAACCGTCGAAGCCCACCAGTGCACGCGGCAATTTGCTGGTACTGACGGCGGGGGCCGGCAACGAACCTTGGGCGCGGACTTCGTCAAGGAAGCCTTCGAACTGCCCGGTGTGGTTGAGCATCACTTCGCTGGAAAAGCCCAGCTTGCTCAAATCGTCCATCAACATGCACTGCTCCGGGGCAGTGCCGTAGAGCTGGCTGTGCGGAACCTGCCCACAACTGGCGCGCAACAGGCGGATGGCTGCCGGGCCGCTGTAGGAAGTGGCCGAGTTGAAGCTGTCGAAAATCACGTCCATCTGCTGGAACAGCGTGTTATCGCGCAGGTCCACGGCTTCCAGATCATCCCAGGCCATGGAACAGATATTGATCAGCAACAGGTCGAAAGGCTGCACGGCAGAAGTCGCAGGCTTGAACTCCACCTTACGTCCGGCCTCGTTGCTATAGAACTTCTGCAGGTAGGCTTCCAGTGTCGCGCTGTCCGGGACGGCCGTGCTCACCGCAGCCATGGAGGCGCCACTGGCCGGCGCCGCGACCGGCTCGCTGCTGGTGTGCAGGGCCAGCACATTGGCGCTGGCCAGCCAGGCCAAACCCAGCACGCTCAAAGTGGTCAGGCGCAGCCAGTGACGGACGAAGGCATAGAGCACCGCCAGCACAGCCAAGAGCGCGCACAGGTTCCAGTCGATGAAACGACCCGCCAGCTCGACCACGTATGCGCCGCTGAAACTCATTACACCAGGCTGGGCCAGCAGGCGGCTGAAAGGGGGCAGCCAGGTATCCTGGTAAAACAGCGCAACGCCCACGGGGATCGCAATGACCGTGCGCAGGATACGCAAATAACGATCCGGCAACGGCAGCAGCAATGCCGCAGCGAACACCAGGTTGGGCAATACTTGCAGGTTCAGGTAGCCAGCCCACAGCAGTACGAACTTAAGGATGAAATACAGATTCCAGGGACCCAGGCCCGGCCAGACGCGCACTGACGCCGGGTTAATGACTTCATACCGGCTCATGGGGCTCGCTCTGGGCAGGGACGCGACGACGCACGCCGCAGGATTTCAGGTAACGCGGGGGCAAGAGGCCCTGCACGACGGCCAGAAAATAGCGACCGAACCTGATCAGTACCACGATCAGCGCCAAGGTCAGCAGGCTGCTGAGGCCAATCACCTGGATTAGCTCGGAATAACTCATGAACAGGGATCCGTAATGGGTAGTGTGGTGCGTTGAGGCGAATAGGCGCCACGCCCAGCGGCTTTGGCGGAACTACCGGCTGTGCGCTCTTCTGCCAGAAGGAACGCGGGAGGCAGCAAGGCTGCCATGAGGAAGTCCTCGCGCGGCAACGCTTCAACGCCGGGGAGAATCTCGAAGTCGCTGAACAGATCGCGCCAGGCCAGCCGGCAGATATTCCCCAATGCGGGTTCCAGCCCGTCCGCGCGACAGGCAAACAGGAACAGATAAAAGGCACCGTTGACCACGCAGGCGACGTCACCGAAACGACGCAAGCTGATTTGATTCAAGTACTGCTCGATTTCCAGGCCTCCGCGCGGTATCAGTTTGAGCAGTTGATGGCTGATTTCGCCAGAGGCGCCGCTGTAGACGCGCTCCACCATGCTGATGAATTCCCGGGGCGCTAACAGGCCACGCTCGGCGGGCGGCCGCAGGCGTTCGAATAGCGATTGGAAGTCGGTGGTGCGGCTCCGGCGCCAGATCTGGCCCTGGGCACTGTCGATGATGCTGAAGAAGTGTGCCAGCGTAGTCCCATAGGGCACGGTGATGTTGGCGCCGCAGGACACCAGCAGACGTTCGTCCCGATAACGCAGGCAGGGCTCCATCTCGCGTACGATGATCTTCAGCGCGATGCCGCAGCGCTCGCGCAGGGCGTGAATCTGACGGGCTAACTCTTCGACCTGCAGGTTGTTGTCGATGGCCACGATGATGCTGGCAGCACGAGCGTGGCTGGCTTGCTGGAGCAAGTCCTCGCGGTTCTCGAACAGCCTCCATTGATCCGACATCGGCGGCGAGCCCTCAAGCACAGAACGCTGGGTCAGGTAGATCCGCTGGTCATCGGTATGGGTCAGTTGCACATTGGCCTGCTCATTGACCGATAGCGCAAAACCGTCCACCTGCAACTCGAGCTCGAACTCCTGCCCGCTGCACACGCCCAGTTCGCTGTGCCAGTAGTGCAATTGATAGCGAATACCACCATCACGGCGATAGAGCTGAGCGAGCCCGGAGATCGTATCGTTGAGCCGCAACAAACGATCATGCAGCTGAGGCGTCTGGCCATGACTGATCACCAACAGGGGGCATTGGCGTGCGCCCAGCCATTTCCTCAGGGACAGGCAGCAATACCGCAGCTCTGGCGCGACGTCGCTCTGCCAAGCGCTGTCCGGCAGCATCAGCACAATGGTAGTGCCAGCAACCGGAGCAGCACGGGTCAGCTCGCCGACCAGCGATTTGAGAGTCAGGCCGATATCGTCTTTTTTGATGTCAAACAGCTTCAGCTGACCAGGACCGGTATCTGCCGCCAGCTTCTGGGCCAGGTCCTGACTTGAATGTCCGCAGCACACTAACATCCCTCGCGCATTGGCCGGCATCGCTGCCAGGCACTGGACCGCCAGCGCGGCAGAATCGCTCGCCTGATCCACTGCCACCCAATAAAGCCCGCCGTCGCGCAACAGGATCTGCTCATCACGCAGATGGCGAATGGCTAAGGTGACCTGACTCAATCGTAGTTCCCTTCTCTTTGAACCGGATGCGGCACGATCAGCACCTCCTCTCCGGTAAAGCTTTGCAAGAGTGTCATTTTTCTGACGAACAATAAGCACTCCGAGCCAGGCTCAGTGTCAGGATTAATCAGCAAAAATAGGATGTTGCACTGCCAGGTAACCCCCCGTGGTGCTCAGGGCGTCAGCTTTCAAAGCAATATAGAGCCGCAGGAAGTAGATGAGACATCATATTCTCCGCCGATCACCATTCCCGGACTCTCATACACCTCGAAAATGGCGCGCAATTGTTATGATGTCGGACTGCCAGTGTCAATAAGTCGTAAGCAATGAGGTCAATTATTGCGGACAAACGGTAACGCATGACATTTCGCCGTTTTATTGGCGACCAGGTGATCAGCCCAATTTCAACAAGCTGATTGCTGACATCCGTAGCCCATACGCTTGAGAGCCGTATTGAGGGTGTTCTCGCTGATCCGCGTTGATAGGTCACTGCGATGCGACAGCAAAAAACGCTGTGCTGAACGCCTGCGCCTGAGCAGCTCACGGACTATCGCTCTGCTGATAGGCATTACCACTGATCAGATAGGAGGCCTTCCGGCGGCGGTACCCACTACAAGGACGTGTTCAAAACCACGGCCAACTGGTTCCAGAGCGCCGATGCCGTTGCCAAAAAGGGCGCGACGACCCTCACGTACTTCATCACCGACGGCAAACCGACTTACTACCAGAGTGATGAATCGACAACCCGAATCTGTATAACGGCGCCAAACTCGCCAGCGTAATCACCACCAGCAACTCCCACTGGGGCAAAGCGATCAGCCTGTACCCGGACAGCAACCACCAGATCGATCTCACCGCTTCGGGCAACGTCACAGTCTGGACCAAGTCCGGCGACAGCTGGTCATATAAAGATTTCGGCACACTGCACGCCCAAGGCGATGGTACGGATGAGTTCTCGTCCCGCGGTGGCAACGGCAGCAGCACCGGCTCCAGCGCCATCGACAACTCCACCGACAGCTTCGCGTTGCTAAGCAAGGTATAGACGGTAGAAGCCATCGGCATAAACAAGGATGTCACCCTTGGCGATCTGAAGCCGTACGACTCGGATAAAACACCGCAAACCAACATCGATCCGAAAGACCTGGCCAACTCGATCATCGGGCACACCGAAGCGACGATGCCTGGCGCCGACACGGTCAATGACGGCGGCAAGGGCAATGACATCCTGCTCGGTGGCACGGGGAAAGACTCGCTGATGGGTGGTTCGGGTGCCGACACCTTCGTCTGGAAGACTGGCGACACCGGCAGCGACGTGATCAAGGACTTCAAGGCCAGCGAGGGCGACCGCATCGACTTGCGCGATCTGCTGCAGGGTGAATCCGGCAGCACCATCGACAACTTCCTGAAGATCACCACCGTGGATGGCGTTTCGTCCCTGCAAGTCAGCTCCGCCGGCAAGTTCAACGGCGCCGACGCCGCAGCGGCAGCACCGGATGTGACGATCAAGCTGGAAGGCAACAACTGGTCCACCGCCAACATTAACTCGTTGATTGCCGGCAGTGACCCGACCATCAAAATCGATCACAACAACAGCTGATCCAACGAAAAACGGCCGCCCTTATGGGGCGGCCGTCACGTTTGCGCCCAACACCCCGGTGACGATTTCCTCGCCGCACCGCATACTCACGTCCAGTTGGCCTATGCTGCTGACAGCATGACGCTGGTCCATTTCCGAGGGATGTTCAATGTTCTACGTGCAACGCGATGCGCAAGGTCAGTTAGTGCGCGTGGAAGCCGCGGCCTACGCCGAGGCCACGGAAACGCTGCCAGCCGACCACCATGAAATCCAGGCCTGGTACGCCAACGAGGTAGTGGAAACCAGCCTCAAACAGCTCAAGCAGAGCGACCTGGAAATGATCCGGGTACTCGACGACTTGATCCAGGTGTTGACCAGCAAGGGGGTGATCCGCGTCACCGACCTGCCGGCCGCCGCCCAGGCCAAGCTGATGGACCGGTCACACGCCCGTGAAGCGTTGGGTGGGTTGAGTCAATTGATCGATGATGATGAGACGGGGTTGATCTAGCGCCCCGTTGTTATCTGTACGGACGCCTTCGCGAGCAAGCCCGCTTGACACATTAGATCTTCAGCGAACACAGCATGTGTGAGCAGCCGAGATTCAATGTGGGAGCGGCGGTGCGACGATTCGACTTGCTCGCGAAGGCGGACTGATTGACGATTCAGCTATGAAGCCTTACTTCCAAGGCTTCGGCTCACCAAACAACTGCCCCTGAACCCCATACAACCCCATCTCACGAATCACCATCAACTCCCCTGCCGTCTCGACCCGCTCGGCAATCAACGGCAAATCGATGCTGTGCGCCGCCCGCTGAATCGCCTCGATGAACAGGCGCTTGTCGCTCTCCTGATCAATCGCCCGGATGTAACTGCCGTCGATCTTCAGATACGCCAACCCAAGCCGTGCCAGGTTGCCGATCATGCTGAAGCGCCCGCCAAAGCGTTGCAGGCTCAGGGAGAACCCGAGTTCGTGCAGGCGTCGCGTCAGTTCTTCCAGCATGGCTTGCTCCGGCAGCTGCTCCTCGCCGATTTCCAGGGTCAATCGCTCCCCGAGATCCGAATGCTGACGCAGTATTTCAAAGACTTTATTCAAAGCCTGCGGATCGGCCAGCGTCGCTGAAGACAGGTTCAGCGCCAGGGACTCTTCATGGTCGGCCATCTGTTCAAGCACCAGCTCCAACATCAGACGGTCCAACCGCGCAGTCCAGCCAAAGCGCTCGAGCCACGGCAGGAAGCGCCCGGCGGGAATGGTCTGGCCCTCGTCGTCGATCAAACGCGACAGCACCTTGTAATGCAGCACCAACTGCGTGTCCTGGGCGGCCACCACCGGTTGGAAATACAGCTCGAAACGCTGCTGGCTCAACGCCTGATCCAGCAATTTATGCCAGGTATGATGGTCATCGCCGACGCTGCCCGACGCGCTGTGATCCAGGCAAACCCAACTCGAATCACCCTGACTTTCCGCCTGAGCCAACGCCTGATCGCCCAACCCGAGCACCGCTTGCGGGGAGTCGCCAAAAACAAACGACGCCAGCCCGATCGAGGCCACCGAGGCTACGTCAGTAGCGCCCGTCGCGTGCAGGCTCGCCAAGGCACTGTCGAGATTCTGCGCCAGTTGCAGCGCTTCTTCGCGCACCAGCCCCGGCGCCAGCACGGCGAACTCACCGCCGCGAATCCGCGTCACAAGGTTCAGGGTTTCCGGGTATTTGGCACACTCTCGGGACAACTGCTCGCCCACCGCTTTCAACAACTGGTCAGTGCGCTGACCGCCCAACCGCTGGTTCAACCCGGCCAGGTCCCTGACCCGCAACAGCAGCAGATAACCGGAACTCGCCTGCTCCGGATTGCTCACTCGGGCGTTCAATTGCATTTCGAAATAACGACGGTTGGCCAGCCCCGTCAGGTTGTCCTGATAGGACTCGGCCCGCAGCTTTTCACTGCGCTCGGCCTGTTCCTGGAACAGCGCTTTAAGCTTCTCGACCATCTGGTTCATGGCCTGCACGACACGCCGCAGTTCCGGTGTGCGCGGCAGTTGCGGCAGGCTGAGGAATTCGCGGCGAGCGATGGCGTGGGATTGCTTGACCAAGTAATCCAACGGCTTCAGTTGCCGGCGCAACAACAGCGCCCCCAGCACCGCGCTCACCGCACCGCAGATCAGCAACCAGCCAAGACTGCCCAGCGCGCTCTGCCAGAGTTTGGCCAACGCGAACATCGGATGGCTGACCACTTCGACCCGCGCCGCCTGCTCCCAGCCATGGCTGACGAGGGCATCACCACCGGCGGATTCCAGCCCGATCATTTTGACGAACCAGTCCGGCACGTTATTCACCGCTGGAATGCCGCTGCGCTCGACGATGGTCTGATCGGTCTTGAGGTCGACCACGCGGATGCTCGCGTAATAACCGCTGTCGAAGATCGAACTGACCAGCAACTCGACCATCGCCGGGTCGTCGATGTTCGGCGTCAGCGACAGCGCCAATGCCGTCGCGGCGTCCTGGGCGTGGGAGCGCAGCTGGTTGACGTATTGGGTGCGCGAGCTTTCCAGGCTGACCACGAAGCTACCGGTGAAGGCGATCACCAGGATCAGGCAGATAGCGATCAACAGCTGTTTGAACAAGGACATCTGAGCGCGTGCTCCTAGTTAGTCGTCTCGACCGGGAAACCTTCGGCCTGCATTTTCTTCAACACATCCTGCCAACGAGACAGGCGTTTGGTGTCACCGACTTTCTTGTTGCCCTTGGCGCCCGGCAACCACAACCCTTCGGCATTAAAAGAGTAGACCGGCAGCAAATCGGTTCGTTGGCTGGCCGGCTTGATCGCATCGATCAGGCTGTCGAGTACCAGCGGCATGGCCTCGGGGCTTGAGTAGTAGGTCAACACCATGTGCGCCCGATTCAGGCGCAAGGCCTTGACGTAAGTGATGCGCAGCTTGTCACTGGCGACGCCGAGATGACGCAGGCTGAAATACTTAGCGATCGCGTAATCTTCGCAATCGCCGGCGCCCTTCCAAAGAGCCTCGATGGGTGTTTCCCAATAATCGACCTCGTGCCACAGGTCGATGTCTTCCTCGTAACGCATCTGTTTGTTGAAGAACTGGTTGACCACATTAAGCTGTTCCAGCTCGCCGACCTGCTTTTGCGTGGCCAATAAGTGCTGCCAGGCATCAATGCGTGGCTGCCCTTCGCCCAATGGCCCGTACAATGCCTGCGCGCGACGGCTGATCAGCGAAAAATCCCAATCGGCATGCAGCCCGCCCAGCAAAACGCCGGCCAGCAGCAACGCGCAGCACAGCCAGCGCAAAGTCCGAGGGATCGCGAAACGTACCGCCAATGCGAGGCATCCAGGTCAGACAGGTGGAAATCGGTCGATGGTGTAGGTTAGCCCGGCAAAAGACAATGGCACGGTGAGATCACTGCTGGCGCGCTAGACTTTGTATGGCGGGTGCCATGAAAAACATCGCGGCCACGTCAAGTTGCGATCTTTTGTCCGTTTGACAACCTGTCAGGCAGTCACTACGGTCCTCTTGGATCCGAATTTATTTCAGTCAAACAGGGTGCGTAGTTGTGACACAGAAGCTCAATCCTCTGAACAGCATCAAGGTCAACGGGCCGATTCCCGCTCACCTGGCACGCTCGGTGATCGAAGAAACTCTGCGTTCGGCCATTCTCGACGGTCGCATTCCCTGCGGCACCGCCCTGCGTCAGCAAGATTTGGCCGATCTTTTCGGTGTCAGCCGAATGCCGGTGCGCGAAGCCTTGCGCCAACTCGAAGCCCAGGCGTTGCTCAACGTGATCGCTCATAAAGGCGCGGTCGTCGCGCCGCTGGTACAGGGCGATGCCGTGGAAACCTATGCACTGCGGATCCTGCTGGAATCCGAAGCGTTGCGCCTGTCGATCCCGTTACTCGTTAGTGAGGATCTCGAACAGGCTGCCCGCTACATCGACGAACTGGAAACGGAAAACAACTACACCGAAATCGGCCGGCTCAATCGACTCTTCCACATGTCGCTGTACTGCAAGGCGCCGAACCAACGGCTATTGAGGCTGGTGGAAGACGGATTGAACGAAGAGGAACGCTTCCTGCGCTTCAACCTGGAAGCCATGGGCCTGGGCAAACTGTCCCAGGAAGACCACCGGGCTCTCTTGCTGGCCGTCGAAGACAGGGACATCGAGCCCGCGGTGACGTTACTCGAACATCACCTCAACCGAGGGGTCGAGGTCATCACGCGCTACCTCAACAGCCCCGAAGCGCTGAACAAGAAAACCTCCAAGTAAACCGCGCCGGCAAGCCTGAGCGAGCAGATCGAACTGCTCGTTCTCGCTTGCCGCGCTGCGCTGCGCCCCTCTCCAAAGCCCTGCCCTCGATTTACCCCTCTCAAGACCAACAATGACTCCGAGTCGATGACGCGCCGGTGATAGCGGCTGTCGTGATTTACGCTCACTCTTGGGCTGCCAACAAATAATGAACGGGCGACGCACCGCACAAGCGGCGCAGTCCCCGCACCAAGAACCTACGGAAGGAGTCTTGCCACGGGAAAGGAAGAACCGGCGTTGATCCCAGTCAACTTCCACCCCCTCTAACCACTTCAGCGATTCAACTAGAAAGTTGCTTCGAGTGAGGCATTCACTCTTTATTTAAATTCTGACGATTATCAGTCGGAAGGAGTAACTACGCCAAAATAAAACTTAAAACAAAAGTCTTATTGGAACTTCTCGCGCCGAATAAATATGAACTTTAAATTAATTAAAAAATAACTTGCCCGACACTTTATTCGTGTATTAGTTTTTCTCCGCCGCCCCTAAATACAGGCGACAAGCCAATATCTGGCAACTTAAATTGAATGCACACACATCGATTAGTTTGAGGCATTCGCTCGCCAATAGAAGACTTTAACCGACAATCACTTATTGATCACAGCCCCCATAACGGCATTCCAAATCACTTATAGGCTCACTCATGAAAACGAATAAAGACCGCCTCAACCAGAAAAAAGCAGAACTTAGTGCGCATCCGATTTTCTCCGAAATTCATTCGCTGTCGGTACTTCAACGTTTCATGGAAACCCATGTCTTTGCAGTGTGGGATTTCATGTCGCTGACCAAGCGTCTGCAACAGGAGCTCACCTGCGTGCAACTGCCCTGGTTGCCGCCAAGAGACCCGCAAGCGGCTCGGCTGATCAATGAAATTGTGCTGGGTGAGGAGTCCGATGATCGCCCAGCCCAGGGTCACTACAGCCATTTCGAGTTGTACCTGGATGCGATGCGCGAGGTCGGTGCCAGCACGGCGGTGGTCGAACGCTTCGTCGCGCTGCAAAAAGAAGGCGTGAGTTACGACGTGGCACTGCAAAGCGTGGACGTCGATCCGGCGGCAGCGCAGTTCGTGCGCAACACGTTGCACACCGCGTTGCATGCACCGGGGCACAGCGTTGCGGCGGCATTTCTGCATGGTCGCGAGAGCGTCATCCCGCAGATGTTCCAGCGAATTCTTGATGACTGGGGCATCGGCATCGAACAGGCGCCGACCTTCCGTTACTACCTCGAACGGCACATCGAAGTCGATTCCGAAGACCACGGCCCCGCCGCTGAAAAACTCCTCGCCCGGCTGGTCAATGGCGATCCGCAACGCGAGGAAGACGTCTACGCCAGCGCCATCGCCGCCGTGGAAAGCCGCATCGCCCTGTGGGATGGCCTGCGCCTGAGCATGAGCGAACCTGTTGCCGAGGTGAACGCATGAACGCCGCCGACTACCAATCCTTCGCCGATGCCTGGGAAAGCCGCGCGACCATCCGTACTCGCCCCCGGCGCGTGCTGGAAAACGACGACAAGCTGATCTACCCGTTGAGCCGTCAACCGTTGGTGCTGAGCGAAACCTTCCTGCGCGAATGCCCAGAACAACTCGACTTTGCGCTGGTGCAGACGCTCTACAAATTCATCAACGACGTAGTGATTTTCGAAACCGAAATCGTCGACAAGACCGCCCGCAGCATCGCCAAGAATCGCTTCGCCGTGACCTTCCCGTTCGCCTGCCGCTACGACGCCATGACCGTGGTGGTGGACGAGGACTACCACGCGCTGGTGGCGATGGATTTCATGCAACAGACCGTCGCCATGACCGGCATCACGCCCATCGAACTGCCCGATGAAATCGAACTCAGCCGGGCCATTCCAGCGGCCGTGGCGCTTGCGCCGGAACACTTGCGCAGCGCCGTGGAATTGATCTGCGTGGCCATCGCCGAGAACACCGTGACCGGCGATGTCGCGGCGTTCGCCAAGGACGACACGGTCAAGCAGTCGATCAAGGGCCTGATGGCCGACCACTTGCTCGACGAAGGTCGCCACTCCGGATTCTGGGCGCGGCTGGTGCGCATCTACTGGCACACAGCGAGCGAAGACGACCGCCGCTGCATCGCGCACATCCTGCCGGTGTTCATCGGCCATTACCTGACCAACGACATTCAGAAGTCGTTCGACTTCCGCCTGATCGAATCCTTGCAGATCACCGATGCCACGCGCCACGCACTGAAGAGCGAAGTGTCGGGGCTGGCCTTCCCGATCAATCGCCATCACCCGCTGGTCGCCAACATCGTGCGGTTTTTCCGCAGCAGTTCGCTGCTCGATTCGCCGTGCGTGCAAGACGCCCTCAGCGATTACCTGGTTTAACGAGGAGCCCATCATGAGACGTCTCGACATTCTGCTCATTGGTCAAAGCCAGGCCCTGACCGCCCTGGCGCTGGAACTTGAACAACACGGTCATTCTCTGGTGCGCCTGACAGCCGTCGACGAGCAGCCGTTGGGTAACGCTGATTTGCTGATCGACGACGCCAGCCTGCCTGTTCAAGACGTCGGCCATGCACCGCGACTGACGCTGCAACTGGGTATCGGTGTGCCTGGGATTTCTGGCCTGCCGCCACTGGATGTGCTGTGCACGTACGGTTCGACGCTGTTCACTCGCGTACCGATCACCGACGAACCTTCGGGCAACGGCCAGGCATTGCGCCTGCGGGCAGTGGCAGAACTGGTCGATCACGTGGCGCTGCTGGTCAGCCGTTACTCTCGCGATGCCGACTATTTTCTGCTGACCGCCCCTGCTGCTCCCGCTCGCTTCGAGCATGTGGAAAACTTGCTTTACCTGGAGAATCTCGCGTTTTTCCATCGGCTCAATCTCACGGCGGCACCTGCGCTGCTGGCGCTCAGCCAAATTCCGATGATCGAGCGCCTTGAGCAGCGCTTCATCCAGTGTGCCGAACGACCCGCGCTGAACATTGCCGGCGCGTCCCTGAGCTATCGGCATTTGCACGCCCACAGCCGCGCCATCCAGCAGCGTTTGCAGCCGTTGCTCGCTCAGCATCACGGACCGTTGGTGATCGGGGTCTGCCTGCCAAAATGCAGCGCGTTGTATGCGGGGATTCTCGCGATTCTTGGCAGTGGTGCGGTGTACCTGCCGCTGGAACCGAGCCATCCTCTGCAACGTCAACAGTACATTCTGGAAAACGCCGGGGCAGTGTTGCTGCTGCATGACGGTGACCACCCGCTCGCGGCGCAAATGCCGGGACTCGACATCAGCCGCATCGACATCGGGGATGTGGATCTCGATCAACCCTTGATGCGCCAACGACCCGATCCAGACGCGCCGTGCATGGCGCTCTACACCTCGGGCACCACCGGCCATCCCAAAGGCGTGTTGCTCAGCCAGGCCAACCTCGCGCACTTCACCGCGTGGTACGCCGAGTATGTGCAGCTGACCGAACAGAGTCGGGTGCTGCAATTTTCTTCATTGAGTTTCGACTCGTCGCTGATCGATATATTCCCGACCCTGCTCCAGGGCGCCGAGCTGATCGTGCCCGGCGATGATCAGCGCCGCGATCCGTTGCAACTGGTCGAGCTGATCCGCCATCAGCATCTGAGCCACGCCTTTTTGCCGCCGGCGTTGCTGAGCATCCTGCCGCTGGATCAATTGCAATGCCTCGATCACGTAATGACCGGTGGCGATGTCTGCGAACCCTACGTCATTGAGCAGCTCACCCGTCAGGGCAACCTCTACAACCTCTATGGCCCGACCGAAGCGACGGTGTTGATCACCGCGCGGCAACTGCGCACCGGCGACAGTAACCGCACCCTCGGCGCGCCTATCGCTAACAGTCAGGTGCTGATTCTCGATGAGGATTTTCACCCGGTGGCCGAACAAACCGTCGGCGAGCTGTACATCGTCGGTCCGGGCGTGTGCCTGGGCTACCTGAACAACCCGCAGCAGACCGCCGAACGTTATCTGAACCTGAGCCTGCCGGATGGCCAGAGCCTGCGCGCCTACCGTACCGGCGACATGGCGAAGTGGACTCGCGACGGCATCGAGCTGTGCGGGCGAAGAGACAATCAGGTGAAGATTCGCGGCTTTCGGGTCGAACCAGAAGAGATCGAACGCTGCCTGCGCGACAGTCAGTTGTACCGCCAAGTGGCAGTGGTTATCGACAGCCATCGACGGATTCTGGCGTTCCTCGCACAGCCTCAGGAGGATCAACCCGGCACCGCTCGGGAAGCGCTGAAAGCCCACTCGATGCAGTTTCTGCCGGATTACATGCAGCCCACCGCCTGGACCGAACTGCCAAGCATGCCGTTCGCCAGCAACGGCAAGGTCGACCGCAAGGCGCTGCTGGCAATGCCCGTGAATGTGTCCGAAAACACGCTGCGGCGCTTGCCCGCCAGTGCCGACGAGGCGCTGCTGCTGGAGATCTGGGCCGAGCTGCTGGAGCTGCCGGCCAGCGATATTTCCACCGACGAAAGTTTCTTCAACCTGGGCGGCCACTCAATCCTGCTGTCGCGCATGCTCTTGCGGTTGCGGGAAGAGTTCGGGCGCAGCATCTCGATCAACCGCTTCATCGAATTGCCGACCATTGCCAAGTTGGCGACCTTGGTGCGTGGCTCCGGCACCGAGGAAGTACTGAGCGAAAAGGCCTTGGCCGATGCCTTCCGCGAACTGGATATCCAGCCGTTGCCGGTCAACCGCATGGGCGATGTGCACAAGGTGATCGTTACCGGCGCCAACAGCTTTGTCGGCGTGCACATCGTCGAAGCGTTGCTCGCCTGGGGCGCCAGCGAAGTCGCCTGCCTGGTGCGCGATGGCGGTGGGCAATCGGCGGCCGAGCGTTTTGCCCATGCGCTGCGAGAAAACCGCTTGGAGCATCTGGACCTGAGCCGGGTGCGGGTTTATGCGGCGGACATTACGCGTCCGTCATTGGGGCTTGAGGCGGACGTTTACGAGCGACTGGATCGGCAGTTCGGTGCGTTGGTGCATAACGCCGCCAACGTCAATCATGTACTCGATTACGAGTCACTGGCGCGGGATAACGTCGAGCCGATTTTCGAGTGCCTTCGGTTGTGCGAAGGGCGCAGCAAAAAGGTATTCAACTTCGTCTCGACGCTCTCGGCTTCCAGCACGATTACCGCCGATGGCCGGGTGCTGGAATTGCCCGCGGCGCAGACCCCACCGATCTACATCAAGAACGGCTACAACCTGTCCAAATGGGTCGGTGAGCGGATCCTTGAACGGGCTCGCGAACGTGGCGTTCGGGTCAATCTTTATCGCCCCGGCAACATCAGTTTCAACAGCCTCACCGGTGTCTGCCAGCCGCACAAAAACCGCTTGATGCTGATGCTCAAAGGCTCGATCCAGCTCGGCCAGGTGCCGGAGTTCGCGCTGAACTTCGACCTGATGCCGGTGGACTTTCTCGCACGGTTCATCGCCTTCCATGCCAGCCGTTATTCAGCCGAAAAAGCGGTGTTCAACCTGCACAACCCCGAACCCCTGAGCTGGGATGCCTACGTCGCATCATTCCGTGAGACGGGTCGGGAGTTTTCCATGGTCAGCGTCGCCGATTGGCAGCAACAACTTGGCCGGGTCGACAGCGACAACGCGCTGTTCGGCGTACTCGGTTTCTACCTCAACGGCTTCGAGGAAGACATCGGTGACATCTCAATGATCGGCCACGCCAACGCCCAGGCGGGCGTGCGGCAGATGGGCACGCATTACCCGGAAAAATCCCCGGCGCTGCTGCGCCGCGGCTGCGACTACCTGAAAGAAATCAACTTCATCTGACTCACTCAACCGGAGCAAAACCATGAAAACCCTACAACCCGATACCCTGATCAAAAACCCTCAAGGCTGCCACGTGGTGTCTTCAGTGGAAGTGCCGGCCGATGCCAAGAAGGTCTGGGCAGTGGTCGGTAACTTTGCCGGCTTCGATCAATTCATTCCGGCGCTGTCGCACATCGAGATGACCGGTGAAGGCGTGTCGTCCCTGCGCAAGAAATTCTTCAAGGACGGCAACCTGGTGGTCGAGCAACTCAACGCGCGGGATGACCGGGCGCTGAACATGACCTGGACCACGATTTACAACACCTTGGGCGTGGCCAATTTGTGGGCGGCGATGAGCGTCGAACCGCTGGGCGCGGGCAAATCCCGAGCGACCTGGACCATCATCGCCGAACCCGCACAGGGCGGCGCGGAGGCATTGCCGGGGTTCAAGGATTTTGTGCAGGGCTTTGCTGATGACTCAATGAATAATGTTTTGAAGCTGTTTGCGTAGGGCATGAAAAAGCCCGCAGTGGATAACTCCACCGCGGGCTTGTTTTACATCGTTTGATCAGATTTTGAAGCTGTCGACCAACTGCTTCAACCGGTTTGCCTGCAGGGACAACGCATCGCAATCCTTCAACGTTTCATTGAGGTTGGCCACGCTCTGTTGGTTCAGCAGGTTGATCTGGTTGACGTCGACGTTGAGGGTTTCCACGACCGCTGTTTGCTCTTCGGTCGCCGCGGCCACCGACTGGTTCATCCCGTCGATTTCGCCGATGCGCTGGGTCACGCTGACCAGTCGCAGACCGGCCTGGTTCGCCACTTCGACGCTCTGCTCGCTGGAGACCTGACTGGCGTTCATCGTGGTCACCGCTTCACGAGAACCGATCTGCAGCGAGGTGATCATCTTGTGGATCTCCTCCGCCGATTCCTGAGTGCGGTGAGCGAGGTTACGCACCTCGTCCGCCACCACCGCAAAACCACGACCGGCTTCACCAGCGCGGGCCGCTTCGATGGCCGCGTTGAGCGCGAGCAAGTTGGTCTGCTGGGAGATGCCTTTGATCACATCCAGGATGTGCCCGATGTTGTCGGTGCTGGCGTTCAGGGTTTCGATCTGCGTGCAGGACAGGCTGATTTTCTGCGACAACTCGGTCATCGCCAGAATGGTTTTCTCCACCACCTGACGACCGTCATCGGCCTGCTCGCTCGCGCCGCTGGCGTGCTGGGAAGCATCGGCGGCGTTGCGGGCGATTTCCTGGGTAGCGGCGCCCAACTGGTTGATCGCCGCGGCCACACTGTTGGTGCGGGCGCTTTGCTCATCGGACCCGACGATCGAGGCGTTGGACGAAGCCATCACCCGCTGCGACAGGTCGTGAACCTGGCGGGTTGCCGACGACACTTCGGAAATCGACGCGTGAATTCGCTCCACGAACTGATTGAAAGAACTGCCCAACTCGCCGAACTCGTCTTTGCTTTCCACGGCCAGACGTCGGGTCAGGTCGCCCTCGCCTTGAGCGATGTCCTGCATCGCACGACTCATGGTGGTCAGCGGACGCATCAGCACGTTGATCAGCAGGCTCAGCAGCACGGCAATGGCCGTCACGGCGATGAACATCGCGATCAGCGCAGAAGTACGGAATTGGCTGAGTGGTGCGTAGGCCTTGTCCTTGTCGATCGATAGTCCGATGTACCACTCGGCATTCGGCAAACCACTGACCGGCGTGAACGAAAGGATACGGTCCTGCCTGTTCAGGGTGACTTCCTGGTTGCCCTTCTCGATGCGCACGCGGGCGTTCGGGTAGATGTCCTTCAGGTTTTTCATCACCTGATCTTTGTCCGGGCTGACGATCACCTGACCGTCGGCGCTGACCAGGAATGCGTGGCCGATGCCACCGAAATCCACCGAGTTGATGATCTTCACCAGCGTTTCCAGGCTCAGGTCGCCGCCGACCACGCCGAGCAACTCGCCGTTCTTTTTCACCGGCAGGGCGATGGTCACCACCAAGCCACCGACGGCAGCCATGTAAGGCGGGGTCAGCATGGTCTTGTCGGCAGCCACGGCCTGTTTGTACCAGGGACGCTGACGCGGATCGTAACCGTCAGGCATCTTCGCGTCCGGGCGCTGAGTAAACAAGCCGTTGGCCTGGCCCACGTAGGTGAACTGGAAGTTCGAGGTCAGGGCCGGTTGATTGACCAGCCCCGGGAGGTCGGTATTGGCGCCTTGATGGGCGACGTTTTGCGCGAGGTTTTCCAGCACCAGCACGCGGCCGCTCATCCAGTTCTGCACGCTGCTGGCGGTCAGATCGCCAGCCTGCTGGACGCTCGATTCAAGGTTTTGACGGATGGTGTTTCGCTGCAGATAGTCGTTGTACAAAGTGAACAACGCAAAAGCCAGCACCACGACGCCGGAGGCGGCCAGAAGGATTTTATGGCTGAATTTGAGATTCATTTCATGGGACTTCTTATGCAAAAAGTGGGGATGCGTTCCGGGTTGCAACATTCCATGTAACAGCGCAGGCAGGGCTCTTGGGCTGCTCTACTTTGGTGCACGCATGTCTCCTCAGGCTGTCGGCACAAACCGGAAAAAACTTAGGCGTTTGTACGAAATGGTCGGCATTCCTGTCAGATACCCGCCGAACGGCGTGCCAGCGTGCCAGAGCCACACTTTTGTATGTGGTCTGCTGCAAAGAACCGAACGCCTGGAATTCAAGGCTCCCCGTGCACCGAAAGTGCGTCAGGCGTTTCTGCTTGCGCAGTGCGAGGGCTTACCCACAAACACATCGCCGAGCAGATGGGTTTGTCTCTGCGTTCGGTGGAACGCTATGTGGCCGACGCGCTGTATCACTGCTACGTGCTGCGGTATGAAACGTGATGCCTGTGGATAACTTGTCGCTGAATCGGCGCGGTTTCCAATTGCCCGACGGCACACGACTGGAACTCAACACCGCCAGTGCAGTGGATCTGGATTACAACGCGCAGCAGCGGCTGATCAAACTGACTCGCGGCGAGATCATCGTGACGTGCAGCGGAATCGACGAAGGATCTTCGTTTGATCGACCGCTGCGGGTGCAAAGTCGCCTGGGTGTGTATGAAGGTGTGGGGGCACGTTTCATCCTGCGGTAGGACGGCGACTGCACGCGCCTCAGTGTTACCGGCGGCATGGTCCTCATACATGCGCCACTTGCCGCGGATGGCACACCGACCCAGGTGCAGGCCGGGCAGAACTATCTGATCGATCATCACCAAGCGAGGTTGGCGCCACCGCTGAACATGGATGCAGGCGCTTGGGTCGACGGGTTGATCGTGACTCGCAATATGCGGCTGGGGGATTTCCTTGATGAAGTCGGACGCTATCGCCACGGTTATCTGACGTGCTCAGCGGACATTGCAGACTTGCGGCTGTCCGGGGTTTTCCGCCTGGAGAATACCGACAGGTTGCTGGCCATCCTGGCGCAAACCCTGCCGGTGCAACTGCGTTATCGCACTCGCTGGTGGGTGACGCTGGAGCGACAGGCCTGAATTATTTTTGGCGGGTTTTCCGGGCAAGTCCGGCTTAGTCAGTAAGCACTTCAATTCTGAACTCAGCGACTTCCTACGGAAACCTACAATGACTGTGCGCGCCACCTGTAAGAACCCTCTTCATTTCGCCGCCGATTCAGGCGTCCTGCGCAACGCCGTACGCGCTGCGCTGTTCTATACCGCGCTGGGTATCGGCGTGTTGCCGACACTGGGCGTAGCGGCAGCGAGCAGCGAGGTCAGCAGCCACCGTTACAACATTGCGGCAGACCCATTAAGCAATGTGCTCAACCAGTTTGCGCGTCAGGCGGGCATTACCTTGTCCATGACGCCTTCGCAAACCGGGGGCCTTCAGTAACCCGGCGTGCAGGGCGAGTATTCGGCGGATCAGGCACTGCGTCGTTTGCTCAGCGGTTCGGGTTTGGAGGCCGTGAGTCAGGATGGCAGCAGCTACGTGTTGCGCCAGGTCGCCGAAACCGAAGCGCTGGCATTGCCCACCACCGACATCAAAGGCTTTGCCCTCGGCAATGCGCTGGGCAGCATGGACGATCAAGGTTCGCAAACCGTGTCCCAGGCCATGCGTTACACCCCCGGCGTGCTGACCAACCCTTATGGCGCAACTCACCGCTATGACTATGTGACGCTGACCAGCAAGAGGCCGCTGTATGAGGCCTACCACCAAGTCCAAGCCACGGCGGGCACTCAGGGTCAGCGCGGCATGGGTTTCGACTTCAGCGGCCCTGCGGATGCACTCCAACAAAGCCAGCGCTTGAATTAGGGGGCTGGCTTTGTCGTCTCTGCTGGAACATTCCACTGGTTTGGCGATGGCGTTTCTGAGCGTTTAGCGAGCCCAGAACGACAAAACCCCTGTCTGCGTTAACAGACAGGGGTTTCGGAATTCAATCTTGACGATGACCTACTCTCACATGGGGAAACCCCACACTACCATCGGCGATGCATCGTTTCACTGCTGAGTTCGGGATGGGATCAGGTGGTTCCAATGCTCTATGGTCGTCAAGAAATTCTGTGACCAGCCCGTTACAGCGTAACGTGCCAGCAAAATTGGTAACTTCTACTAAAACAAAACCCCTACCTGCATACGCAGATAGGGGTTTCGGAATTTAATCTTGACGATGACCTACTCTCACATGGGGAAACCCCACACTACCATCGGCGATGCATCGTTTCACTGCTGAGTTCGGGA
>NZ_VOBM01000034.1:0-73647 GCF_008370005.1 Pseudomonas sp. ANT_J28 | reverse complement strand
AGAAGACAGGGATTGATCAATCGAACTATGATTTTTCATGGACTCGCCCTCGCTGTCGTTGGCTGTTTAGACTGCCACCGTGGCGCATTGACGCCTCGGCTTGGGCGAGTCCATCCAATTACAGGGGCAGTCCGCGTCCACTGCGATGATCTCAGGTCACCCTTAAAACCTTTTTGACAGCATCACATTTCAACAGGTTAGAATCGCTGGCACGCAGACTGCATGGTCAGTTTGCGCCCGCCTTTCAGCTTTCTGGAGTACTGCCTTTGAATGCGACGACCATCAACAGCCTGTTCTTGATCGGCGCGTTGCTGGTAGGTGCAAGCATTCTGGTGAGCTCACTTTCATCGCGCCTCGGTATCCCGATTCTGGTGATCATCCTCGCGGTGGGCATGTCGGCCGGCGTCGACGGCGCCGGCATTATTTTCGATAACTACCCAACGGCTTATCTGGTCGGCAACCTCGCGCTGGCCGTCATCCTGCTCGACGGCGGTTTGCGCACCCGGGTTTCCAGCTTCCGCGTGGCGTTATGGCCGGCGCTGTCGCTGGCGACGGTCGGGGTGTTGATCACCACCGGGCTGACCGGCATGGCCGCCGCGTGGCTGTTCAACCTGAACCTGATCCAGGGCCTGCTGATCGGCGCTATCGTCGGCTCCACCGACGCCGCGGCGGTGTTCTCGCTGCTCGGCGGCAAAGGCCTGAACGAACGGGTCACCGCCAGCCTCGAGATCGAGTCGGGCAGCAACGACCCGATGGCGGTGTTCCTCACCGTGACCCTTATCGACATGCTCGCCAGCGGCCAGACCGGTCTGCATTGGAGCCTGCTCGGGCACTTGATGCGTGAGTTCGGTATCGGTGCCGTTATCGGCCTGGGCGGTGGCTGGGTCATGTTGCAACTGGTCAACCGTATCCACTTGGCCACCGGGCTTTATCCGATTCTGGTCATTGCTGGCGGATTGGTCGTGTTTGCCCTGACCAACGCCTTGCACGGCAGCGGCTTTTTGGCGGTGTACCTGTGCGGCCTGGTCATCGGCAACCGCCCGGTGCGCAGCCGCCACGGCATTTTGCACATGCTCGATGGCATGGCCTGGCTGGCGCAAATCGGCATGTTCCTGGTACTGGGGCTGCTGGTGACGCCCCACGACTTGTTGCCGATTGCCCTGCCCGCTCTGGGCCTGGCGCTGTGGATGATTCTGTTGGCGCGGCCGTTGTCGGTGATCGTCGGCCTGCTGCCCTTCAGGGCGTTCCATGGGCGCGAGAAGGCGTTCATTTCCTGGGTCGGGTTACGCGGCGCGGTCCCGATCATTCTGGCGGTGTTCCCGCTGATGGCCGGCCTGCCCAACGCCCAGCTCTATTTCAACCTCGCGTTCTTTATCGTGTTGGTGTCGCTGCTGGTTCAGGGTACGAGCCTGCCGTGGGTGGCGAAGCTTTTGAAAGTGACCGTTCCGCCGGAGCCTGCGCCGATCTCCCGCGCAGCTCTGGAAGTGCACGTCACCAGCGAGTGGGAGCTGTTCGTTTATCGCCTCGGCGCCGAGAAATGGTGCATCGGCTCGCCCCTTCGGGATCTGAAAATGCCCGAAGGCACCCGGATTGCGGCCCTGTTTCGTGGCCAGCAACTGCTCCACCCGTCGGGTAGTACGGTGCTCGAAGTCGACGATTTGCTGTGCGTAATCGGCCATGAACACAACCTTCCGGCCCTCGGAAAACTCTTCAGTCAGGCACCACAACGGGGCCTCGATTTGCGCTTCTTCGGCGACTTCGTACTCGAAGGAGACGCCCAGCTGGCTGCGGTTGCGGCGCTTTACGGGTTGAAAGTCGAAGGCATCGATCCGGACATGTCTCTGGGCCATTTCATTGCCCATAAAGTGGGCGGTGCACCCGTAGTCGGCGACCAGGTGGAGTGGAACAACACCATTTGGACCGTCGCGGTCATGGAGGGGAACAAGATCGGCAAAGTGGGCGTCAGATTCCCCGAAGGAAGTCGCCCCGGTCCGGGCTTGTTCCTCTAAACTCCATTCTTCATCTCGTTTTCGATCGGTCTCTATGTCAACCCTGCGCACCTTTTTCGTCATGGCCCTGCTGGGCTTGAGTCTTTCTGTCGGTACATTGCAAGCGGCCGAACCGCCGTCCAGCGAAGCCGTGCAGGCGAACCTGGACAAGATCGCCGACCGCAAACTGCCGGAAGCCGATCAGAAAGCCCTGCAGAGCATCCTGCAAAGCACGCTGACACAGCTCAACAACCAGCGTGATTACGAGCAGAAACTGGCTGATCTCAAGCAGCAACTGGCCAGCGCCCCGAAGCAGAACATCGAGAACCAGCGGGAACTGACCAAGCTCAAAGCCTCCAAAGTGCTGCCAGTACCGCAGCGCTATGCCAAAGAGCCTATTCAGCAACTGGAGCAAATGCTCACCGAGCGCTCCACCCAGCAAAGCGATCTGCAGAAAGCCTTGGCTGACGCCAACAGTCTGGTGATTACTGCCCAGACCCGCCCCGAGCGCGCACAGGCCGAAATTTCCACCAGCCAGACACGCATCCAGCAGATCAACAACATCCTCAAGGCCGGCAAGGACGCCGGCAAGACCTTGCCCCCTGAGCAACGCGACCTGCTCAACGCCGAACTCGCGGCACTGAACGCCCTGATCCCGTTGCGTCGCCAGGAACTGGCTGGCAACAGCCAGTTGCAGGACTTGGGCAAAAGCCAACATGACTTGCTCTCGGAAAAATCCGATCGTCTGGATCAGGAAATCCAGGAGCTGCAAAACCTGATCAACCAGAAGCGCCTGGCCCAGTCCCAGGAAACGGTGACGCAGCAATCCATCGAAGCGCAGAAGTCCGGCGGCAGCAGCCTGCTGGCTACCGAAAGCGCGGCCAACCTGAAGCTTTCGGACTACCTGCTCAAAAGTACTGACCGCCTCAACGAAGTCACCCAGCAGAACCTGCAGACCAAGCAGCAACTGGACAACGTGACCCAGAGCGATTCGGCGCTGGACGAGCAGATCAACGTGCTCAAGGGCAGCCTGCTGCTCTCCAAGATTCTCTACAAACAGAAACAGGCCCTGCCACTCCTCAAGCTCGACCGCGACCTGGCCGACCAGATCGCCGACATTCGCCTCTATCAATTCGAAGTCAGCCAGCAACGGGAACTGCTCAGCAACCCGGCGACCTACGTCGACAACCTGCTGTCGACTCAGCCTCCCGAGCAAGTCACCCCGCAGCTGCGCAAGAGCCTGCTGGAACTGGCCACGACCCGCGCCGACCTGCTGGAGCGGCTGAACCGCGAACTCAGCGCGGTGCTCAACGAATCCATCACGTTGCAACTCAATCAGAAGCAACTGCTGAGCACCGCACAAAGCCTGCGGGCGACCCTCGATGAGCAAATGTTCTGGATTCCCAGCAACAAGCCGCTGGACCTGGAATGGATGCGCGCCGTACCGGAGCGCCTGGAACGTCAGGTCACCACGCTGCCATGGGCTTCCAGCCTGAGCGAATTAAGTGACGGCCTGACCCAACGGCCGCTGCTGTTCCTGCCCTTGGCACTGTTGATCGGTGCCCTGCTGTGGCGGCGCAAAAGCCTGTATGCCCGACTGAGCAAGGTTCACCAGGACATCGGCCACTTCAAACGCGACAGCCAATGGCACACGCCGCAGGCAATCCTGATCAACATTCTGCTGGCGATGCCGGTCTCCCTGGGCCTGGCCTTGTGTGGCCTGGCCTTGCAAATCGACGCCCGCGGACAGAACGCGAACATGGGCGCGGCACTGTTGCAAATGGCCCAGGCCTGGCTAGTGTTCTACACCGCTTACCGGGTCCTCGCGCCGGGCGGCGTGGCCGAACTGCATTTCCGCTGGGAAAAACCTCAGGTCGAATTCCTGCAGGGCTGGGTCCGTCGACTCGGGCTGGTGGTCATGGCGTTGGTCGCGGTGGTGGCAGTCGCCGAGCTGCAACCTGCGACCCTGGCCGATGACGTACTCGGCATGCCGGTGGTGTTGACCTGCTACGCGTTGATGGCCTGGCTGCTCAGCCGCCTGCTGATCAGCAGCCCGACTCACCAGAACGCTTCGCTGTTCCGCAAGGCCGTGGGGATCATGTTCACCGTCCTGCCTGTCGCGTTGTTCGTGGCGGTGTGCTTTGGCTACTACTACACCGCGCTGAAGCTCAGTGACCGGTTGATCAACACCCTGTACCTGCTGATGTTCTGGCTGGTGATCGAGGCCACCTTCGTGCGCGGCCTCAGCGTTGCGGCACGCCGTCTGGCCTACCAACGCGCCTTGGCCAAACGCCAGGCTGCGAAAGAGGCCGGTGACGGTGAAGCGGTGATCGAAGAGCCAACCCTGGATATCGAGAAGGTCAACGAACAGTCCCTGCGCCTGATCCGCCTGGCACTGCTTGGTGGTTTCATCGCGGCGTTGTACTGGGTCTGGTCGGACCTGATCTCTGTGTTCTCGTACCTGGATAACGTCACCCTCTACGAATACACCAGCGGCACCGGCGCCAACATGAGCATGGTGCCGATCAGCATTGGCGACATGCTCGGCGCGCTGATCATCATCGGCATCACCTTCGCCCTCGCGCGCAACTTGCCGGGGTTGCTGGAAGTGTTGGTGCTGTCGAAGCTGAACCTGGCTCAGGGCAGTGCCTATGCCACCACCACCTTGCTGTCTTACGTGATCGCTGGCGTCGGTTTCGTCTCGACCCTGTCGACACTCGGCGTGAGTTGGGACAAGTTGCAATGGCTGGTGGCGGCGCTGTCGGTGGGGCTCGGCTTCGGGATGCAGGAAATCTTCGCGAACTTCATCTCCGGGATCATGATCCTGTTCGAACGTCCGGTGCGGATTGGCGACACCATCACCATCGGCAACCTGTCCGGCACCGTGAGCAAGATCCGCATCCGCGCCACGACCATCACCGACTTCGACCGCAAGGACATCATCGTCCCGAACAAGACGTTCATTACAGGACAACTGATCAACTGGTCCCTGACCGACACCATCACCCGAGTGACCCTCAAGCTCGGTGTCGATTACGGCTCGGACCTGGACCTGGTCAAGGAATTGCTGCTCAAGGCTGCCCGTGAAAATGCACGTGTGCTGAAGGATCCCGAGCCTCATGTGTACTTCCTGAACTTCGGCGAAAGCACCCTCGACCATGAGTTGCGCATGCATGTGCGCGACCTCGGCGACCGTAACCCGGTGCTTGATGAGGTCAACCGCTTCATCAACCGCGAGTTCAAGAAACATCACATCAACATCTCGTTCCGGCAGATGGAGGTTTACCTCAAGAACATCCAGGGTCAGGAATACAGGATGGTGCCCGTCGAGCCGGAAACCAAAACCATCGCGCCGCTGGTTGATGGCAAATCGCCGCAAGAGCCACCACCGGCCAAGCTCGACTAAGCGGCTTATCCCTAGCAGAATGCTCGGACATTCTGCTGGAGATGGCCCTTGAAAGCCCTCGACGAACTGACCTTCGATAATCGTTTCGCCCGCCTGGGCGATACGTTTTCCGCCCACGTGCTGCCCGAGCCGATCGACAACCCGCGCCTGGTGGTGGCCAGCCCTGCCGCCATGGCGCTGCTCGATCTCGACCCTACCGAGGCCGAAACCCCTGAATTCGCCGAACTGTTCAGCGGCCATAAGCTCTGGGCTGACGCGATCCCGAGGGCGATGGTCTATTCAGGTCATCAGTTCGGTTCCTACAACCCACAGTTGGGCGATGGTCGCGGTCTCTTGCTGGGCGAGGTCTACAACGAGGCCGGCGAGCATTGGGACCTGCACCTCAAGGGTGCCGGCCAGACGCCTTTTTCGCGCATGGGCGATGGACGCGCAGTCCTGCGATCCTCGATTCGCGAATTTCTCGCCTCCGAAGCGCTGAATGCCCTGAACATCCCGACCACCCGCGCGCTGTGCGTGATCGGCTCCGACACGCCGGTGTGGCGCGAGAAGCAGGAACGCGCGGCCATGGTCCTGCGAATGGCGCCGAGCCATGTGCGTTTCGGGCATTTCGAATATTTCTACTACACCAAACGCCCCGAGAAGCAGAAAGAACTCGGCGACCACGTGCTGGCCATGCATTTCCCGGAATGCCTGGAACAGCCGGAACCGTACCTGGCGATGTTTCGCGAAATCGTCGAGCGCAATGCCGAACTGATCGCCAAATGGCAGGCCTATGGCTTCTGCCACGGCGTGATGAACACTGACAACATGTCGATCCTCGGCATTACCTTCGACTACGGCCCGTTCGCGTTCCTCGACGACTTCGACGCCCACTTCATCTGCAACCACTCCGATGACCAGGGCCGTTACTCCTTCAGCAACCAGGTGCCGATCGGCCAGTGGAACCTCAGTGCCCTCGCCCAGGCCCTGACGCCGTTCATCAGTGTCGAAGCCCTGCGTGAAACACTCGGCCTGTACCTGCCGCTGTACCAGGCTCATTACCTGGACCTGATGCGCCGCCGCCTCGGCTTCACCACGGCCGAAGACGATGACCAGAAACTGCTGGAACACCTGCTGCAACTGATGCAGAACAGTGGCGTCGACTACAGCCTGTTCTTCCGCCGCTTGGGGGAAGAATCACCGGAACTGGCCGTCGCCCGTTTGCGCGATGACTTCGTCGACATCAAAGGTTTCGATGCCTGGGGCGAGCTCTACATCGCCCGGGTGACGCGTGAAGGCGAGGTTGATCAGGACCAGCGCCGCAAACGGATGCACGCCGTCAATCCGCTCTACATCTTGCGTAACTACCTGGCGCAGAAAGCCATCGATGCGGCGGAGAGCGGCGACTATTCAGAGGTTCGTCGTTTGCACGCGGTGCTGAGTAATCCGTTCGAGGAGCAGCCGGGGATGGAGAGTTATGCCGAGCGGCCGCCGGAGTGGGGCAAGCATCTGGAGATCAGTTGCTCTTCCTGAATCCGATCAGATAAAGGTCTCCACTGACACTCCGAAGCGCTCGGCCAACCAGCGGATCTGACGCAGGTTGAGCTGACGCTTGCCGCTCAATATCTCGGATACCACCGATTGGGTGCCGACGCCGGGCAGCTCGCTTTGGCTCAATCCGTGTTCGCGCATCATGTAGCCGAGAACGTCGACACCGCTGGGCTTCGGCATTGGGTGATGCTTGTGATCCCATTCCTCGATCCAGTCACCGATGATATCCACCAGACTCATCAACGGATGGGACTCATCATCGCCCGTCATCTCGAGCAACTCGTCTAGCGCCTGCGCCAACATGTCATAGTCATCTTCATTTTTTGGTTTGCGCAGCACAGGCGAGACGAACTCCCAATGCTCGGCAGCTCTTTTGATAAGAACACTCATGCTCGTTCCTCCTTCCATTTTCCGCGGTCATATTCGCGGTGATCCAGCACATGCTTGATGTAAAGCTTTTGCGATCGATACCTGACAAAAGCGATCAGCCGCAACTTGTTGCCACCGATGTCAAAAACGTGAAACTCACCCACCTTGTCGATAGCAGGAAACAGGGCCCTCATCGCCGCGAAATCCGGCGGCTTGCTTCCTTTGGCCACTTGATACCAATGATCCAATGCGGAAGCTGCCTTTGGCCATTTAGTCTTGGCTTCACGTATTCGTTTTTCGGTGATGACATGCATGCAACATCCTTATCGCATTCTGCTATGGGGAGTTAATCACAGACCAAAAATATCGCAAGTTGCGATAATACTGAGCAGACCAACGGTCTCGCTCAGTACGACTCAGCCTAGTTTTATCGCCGGACACTGCACAATTGAAAATGTGAGCAGACGTCTCCACATAGAGATGATCGGCTTCTTTCCAGGATCATCCGCATGACTGACCCACTCCTCATCCCCTGCCCCCACTGCAACGGCCTCAACCGCATCCCCGCCGAGCGCCTCAACGACCATCCAAAATGCGGGCGCTGCAAGGCCGAGGTCCTGCCGAACAAACCCTTCGAGCTGAAACAAAGCGATTACGCCAGCCAGATCAAAGGTGATCTGCCGTTGCTGGTGGACGTTTGGGCGGAGTGGTGCGGGCCGTGCAAGTCGTTTGCGCCGGTGTTCGAGCAGGCGGCGGTGCAATTGGCGGGGAAGTGTCGACTGGCCAAGCTGGACAGCGAGGCGAACCAGTCGTTGTCGGCGCAGTTGGGGATCCGTTCGATCCCGAGTCTGATTCTGTTCAAGAACGGCCGGGAAGTGGCGCGTCAGAGCGGCGCCTTCCCGTTACCGCAGTTGATGAGCTGGTTGCGCAGCCAGGGCATCTGATCCTGAGCAGTCAGGCGTTTTCCAGCAAGTTGTGCAGATCGACGAATTGTTGCGTCAGCTTATGACGCGGATCGAGGTGGATCAGCGGCGTGTTGGCCTGGTGGGATTCACGCATGCGCACCGAGCTGCCCAGATATACCGGTAGCACCGGCAGGCCTTCGGCGATCAATTCATCGAGGATTTGCTGAGGCAGACTGGCGCGAGCCTGAAATTGGTTGACGACGATACCTTCGACTTCCAGCCCTTCGTTATGGTCATCCTTCAATTCTTCGATTTCCGCCAACAGGCCGTACAGCGCCTGACGCGAAAAGCTGTCGCAGTCGAAGGGGATCAGCACACGATCAGCGGCAATCAATGCAGATACCGCGTAAAAATTCAACGCTGGCGGGGTATCGAGATAGATCCGGTCGTAATCGCCGTCCAGCTCCTCGAGCAATTTGCGCAGCTTGTTGATCTTGTGTTTGGCCTCAAGCTTGGGCTGCAAGTCAGCCAGCTCGGCAGTGGCGGTGATGACGTGGAGGTTGTCGAACGGGGTTTCGTAGATATCGACCTGGCTTTTTTTGGAGAACGGTCCGGAAGACAGGGTCTGTTTGAAAAAATCGGCGATCCCCATCGGAATGTCATTACCGGTGAGGCCCGTCAGGTACTGAGTGGAGTTCGCCTGGGCATCGAGATCCACCAAGAGGGTGCGATAGCCCTCGTTGGCGCTGACCGCCGCCAGATTGCAGGCAATGCTGGATTTGCCTACGCCACCTTTCTGATTGAACACCACGCGCCGCATGTCAAAACCTCCGTGTATCAAAGAATGATCGAGTGTAGTAGTCCACCGCGCTGCTTAGCTACCTCGCCGGCATCGGGACTACACAGTCATCGGCAATCTCTCAATAAAAAAGCCGCTAACTCTGCCGTTGACCACTGACAGAGCCGACAGACATGCCCACCACGATGTGGATAATGGCCAAACGACAGCCATGCACGAACCAACCGGTACATTTCATTGAGCAAAATGTAACCATCATTTGCTACGCGCCCGCCGCAACGGGATAATGCGCGCCACTCGGCGCTAAGCGCTACGTCAGGTAGTTCGCGTTTTTTGCGACTCTCCGCGTCAAGGAAGCCCGCAAGGGCGGGATGAATGTCTGTGATCAATTTCAACATCGCCCAATGGCGCGCGTGGGCCCCTGGGCTCGAAAGCGTGGACGATTGGCAGGCCTGGAGCCGACAACCGGTCGTGCTTGCGAGCAGCGATGCCGCACCCGACGTCTCGTTTCTGCCGGCCATGCAGCGCCGGCGACTCAGTCGTTTGGCGCGGATGGCGTTCAGTGTCGGCTGGCCCTTGGCCGATGGCCGCCAGGACCTACCGTTGGTCTTTATTTCTCGCCACGGCGAAACCCCGCGCACCTTCGATATCCTCAGCGATCTGGCTGCCGATCAGCCGCTGTCGCCGACTCAATTCAGCCTGTCCGTGCACAACGCGATCATCGGCCTGTGGTCGATCATGCGCGGCGAAACCAGCGAAATGACTGCCCTCGCTGCAGCCGGCGATGGCCTTGAACACGGCATGCTAGAGGCCGCGGCTTTGCTTTCCGAGGGCGCTCCCGCGGTACTGCTGATCGTCACCGAAGAGCAACCGCCCGAGGCCTACTCGACCTGGATCGACGACGTGCCGTTCCCTTACGCGGTCGGCCTGCTGATCACCCGCGGAAACGACTGGCAGTTGTCCCTGAACAGCGCCTCGGATGAGTTGTCCAAAGCCCAATGGCCCCATGCCCTGAACCTATTGCGTACCCTGCTCGGCCAGCAGACAACCTGCCAACATGCCTGGAAAAATCGTGTATGGACCTGGCAACGCAACCTGTAACCGAAAAAAACCGCGACGCCTATTACTGGCGCCTGCTGGCTACCGCCGCAAGCTTCACCCTGTTCGGGTTGGGCGGGCTGTGCCTGCGACTTGTGGTTTTCCCGCTGCTGAACTGCCTGCCCGGCGATGCCCGGACACACCGGCGGCGAGCGCGGCACACCGTCGCCCGCCTGTTCTGGTTTTTTGTGCGATTCATGGCTCGCACCGGTGTGCTGACTTACGACATCCAGGGCGCCGAAAAACTTGGTCGACCGGGGCAAATGATCATTGCCAATCACCCGTCGCTGATTGATGTGGTGTTCCTGATCGGCCTGGTGCGCCACGCCAACTGCGTGGTCAAGAAAAGCCTCTGGGAGAACCCTTTTACCCGCGGCCCGCTGCGCTGCATCGAATACATCAGCAACGACGGCAGTATGGACATGCTCGATGCCGCTGCCGACGCGCTGAAAAGCGGCCAGACCCTGATCATCTTTCCTGAAGGCACCCGCACTCAGCCCGGCCAGGCGCCAGCCTTCCATCGGGGTGCTGCGGCAATCGCTCTGCGGGGTGCGAAAATCCTCACCCCGGTGATTATCAAGGTCAGCCCGACCACGTTGACCAAGGCCGAGCCCTGGTATCGGATCCCCAAACGCCGCGTGCACTTCAGTTTCCGTGTCGGGGCCGATATAGACCCACAAGCCTTCGCCTCGCTGGGCCCTGCTCCTCAGGCCTCGCGCAAGCTCAATGACTATTTGCATCATTACTACATTAAGGAGCTCGCCGAAGATGAGCGATCTGCACACTCTTAGTCTCAAGCAGGAAATCAAAGAACTGATCATCGACGCCCTGGGCCTTGAAGACATCAGCGCACAAGACATCGGCGACGACCAGACGCTGTTCGGCGAAGGTTTGGGCCTGGATTCGGTAGACGCCCTGGAACTCGGCCTGGCAATCCAGAAAAAGTACGGCATCAAAATCGACGCCGACGCCAAAGACACCCGCAATCACTTCAGCAATGTGGCGAGCCTTGCGGCGTTCGTCACTGCAAAACAGGCAGCTTGAGACCGGACCATGCAAACTCGTGACGACATTTTCAACACCCTGCGCGATGCTCTGGTCGAACTCTTCGAGCTGGACCCCGAGCGCGTAAGCCTCGAATCCAACCTGTATCAGGATCTGGAAATCGACAGCATTGACGCGGTCGACCTGATCGATCACATCAAACGCCAGACCGGCAAGAAAATCGCTGCCGAAGAGTTCAAATCGGTGCGTACCGTCAGCGACGTGGTCGAGGCGGTCTACCGTCTGGTTCAGCCGGCCGCATGAGCCGACTGATCGGCCTCGGCCTGCTGCTGGCGGGCCTGCTGTACCCCTTCGCGGTGTATTTCGGCATGGAACATTTCGCGCCGTGGCAGTTTGGTCTGTTACTGGGCAGCCTGTGGCTGGCTCGGGCTCTGCTCGGTACGCGCAAGCCCGGCAGTTCGTGGATGGCGATCACCGCGATCACTTTTTGCCTGTTGCTGGCGTTGTTCGACAGCCCGCTGCTGCTGCTGCGCTGGTACCCGGTGCTGATCAGCGCGTTCATGCTCGGGCTGTTTGGCCTGAGCTTGATCGTTGGCCCGCCAATCATCGAACGCCTGGCGCGTTTGCGCGAACCGCAACTGCCGGCCAAGGCGATTGTTTATACCCGCCAGGTGACGATCGTCTGGTGCGTGTTTTTTCTCTGTAACGGTTTGCTCGCCGCCGCCCTGACCCTCTGGGCGCCGCTAAGTTGGTGGATGTTGTACACCGGTCTGATTTCCTACGGATTGATGGGCCTGCTGTTTGCCATTGAATGGCTTATACGACAACGGGTAAGAGGCCACCCATGAATTGGATAAAACTTGAGCAATTGTTGCTCAAGGCGCAACCGGAACGTGCCGTGACGGCCGAGCCGGCACTGAATCACGCACAGCTGTGCGAACAGGCGTTAAGCCTCGCCGCGGGCCTGCAAGCCCAAGGTGCGCGCCGTATTGCCGTGCACCTTGAGGACGCCGCTGACCTGGCGATTGCCCTGCTCGGTGCCTGGCGCGCCGGGGTCAGCGTGCTGCTGCCCGCAGACCTGCAAGCCCAGACTCGTCAGCGCTGGTCGACCGAAGTCGATCTGTGGCTGACCGATCAGGCCGATGACGCACACCTGAGCGATTACCGGCATCCGCCGTTGATGGCGGCCGCACTGGATCTGGATCGCTGTTCGCTGAGCCTGTGCACGTCCGGCTCCAGTGGCGAGCCCAAGCGCATCGACAAAACCCTGCGCCAACTGGCCAATGAAGTCGAAGCGCTGGAACTGCTCTGGGGCGCCGATCTTGGTACGGCTTGCATCATCGGCAGCGTCGCCACTCAGCATATTTACGGATTGTTGTTTCGAGTGCTGTGGCCGCTGTGCGCCGGGCGCTCGTTTGTGCGCAAGCAGCTGGCATTCCCTGAAGATCTGCAGCGCGCCAGCCGCGAACACCCGGTATTCGCCTGGGTCGCCAGCCCGGCGCTGCTCAAGCGCATGGGCGACAACCTCGACTGGCCCGCATTAAGTGCGGTTCGCCGAGTATTTTCCTCCGGCGGCGCCTTGCCGGCCGAGGCCGCACAAAGCCTGCATCAACGCCTGCAGCAGTGGCCTACGGAAATCCTCGGCAGCTCGGAAACCGGCGGCATCGCCTGGCGTCAGGGCGACGATCTCTGGCAGCCCTTTGCTGACATTGAATTGAGCCAGGACAGCGACGGCGCCCTGCTCATTGCTTCGTCGTACTTGCCTCCCGGGCATATCGAACACACCGCGGATGCCGCGCGAATCGCTGCCGACGGCCGATTCGAACTGCTCGGACGGCTGGACCGGATCGTCAAACTGGAAGAAAAACGTATCTCACTACCGATGCTGGAACAGGCCCTGATGGCCCACGACTGGGTCGCCGAAGCGCGTCTTGGCGTGGTTCAGGAAAACCGCGCTTCATTGGGTGCGCTGCTGGTGCTGACCGAGTCAGGCCTGCATGCGTTGCGCAATCAGGGTCGACGCACCCTCACGCAAGAATTGCGTCAGCATTTGAGCCAGCATTGCGAAGCCCTGGCGTTGCCACGACGCTGGCGCCTGTTGCGGCAAATGCCGCTGAACGCTCAGGGCAAACTGCCCCAGGCCACCGTTGAAGCCCTGCTGCTGGCGCCGCGCCCAAAGGTGCCGGAAGTGCTGGATCAGGTCGAAGTCGATGGCGAGTGGAGCCTGCAACTGGCGGTACCACCCGACCTCGCTTACTTCAGCGGTCACTTCCCCCAAGCGCCGGTATTGCCCGGTGTGGTTCAAGTGGAGTGGGCGCTAACCCTGGGTCAGCAATTGATGGACCTGCCGGCAAAATTCGCTGGCATGGAAGTGCTGAAATTCCAGCAACTGGTTCGCCCTGGCGATGAAGTCCAGCTGCACCTGCGCTTCGATCCGTCGCGCAGCAAGTTGTATTTCACCTACCGCAACGAGACCGCAACCTGCTCCAGTGGGCGGATCTTGCTGGAGGCGGCAGGCGATGCATAACCCCTGCGCAATCGTCCCGGTCTACAACCACGAAACCGCCATCACCACGGTGGTTGATGCGCTGCTCGCCAGCAGCCTGCCCTGCATTCTGGTGGACGATGCCAGCAGCCCGGCCTGTGCAAAGGTGCTCGATCAACTGGCCCTGCGCGACAAGGTGTTCCTGATCCGGCTCGGCGCCAACCAGGGCAAGGGTGGCGCGGTCATGACCGGTTTTCGCGAAGCCTCGCGCCTGGGCTTCAGCCATGCCTTGCAGGTGGATGCCGACGGTCAGCATGATCTGCAAGACGTCCATACTTTCATCGAACTGTCACGCGCCCATCCCGAGGCAGTGATCTGCGGCTATCCGCGATACGACGCGAGCGTGCCGAAAGGTCGTTTGTACGCCCGTTACCTGACTCACGTCATGGTCTGGATCAACACCCTGTCGTTGCAGATTCGCGATTCCATGTGCGGCTTCCGCGTCTACCCGTTACCACCGACCCTGGTGCTGATCGATTTGGCGAAGATCGGCAAGCGCATGGACTTCGACTCGGACATTCTCGTGCGGCTGGCCTGGCGCAATCTGCCCATGCAATGGCTGCAAACCAACGTCCATTACCCGCTGGATGGTGTCTCGCATTTCCGCCTTTTTCACGACAACGTGCTGATTACGAGCATGCACACCCGGTTGTTCTTCGGCATGTTGCTGAGGGCGCCAGTGATTCTCTGGCGACGGTGGCGAGCATGAGCGCAGACAAGAAACACTGGGCTGACCGCCAGGAGCGCGGCAGTTTCTGGCTGATGAAGCTCACTGCGGTCGGCGCCAAAGTACTCGGTCGCAGGGTGTTGAGCCCGCTGCTGTACGGCATCGTTCTGTACTTCTTCCTGTTCGGGCGCAGCGCCCGTCACAGCGCCTGGCAATACCAGCAGAGGCTCGCTGACTGGAGTGGTCGCAATGAATTGCGCCCGACCCATTGGCGAGTGTTCGGCCAGTTCATGGCCTTCGCCGACTCCATGCTCGACAAGCTCGACGTATGGAACGGCAAGCTGAGCATCGAGCAGATTGAAATCATCGACCCGGCATTGCTGCGCAATCAACTGCGCGGCACCCGCGGGCAGATGCTGGTAGGTGCGCATCTGGGCAATCTCGAGGTCTGCCGTGCTTTGGCGGAGATCGGCGAAAAAGTCACGATGAACGTGCTGGTACACACCAAGCACGCCGAACAATTCAACCGCTTGCTCGGCGAAGCCGGCGCGACCAATCTGCGGCTGATTCAGGTCAGCGAGCTGGACCCGCTGATCATGCTGCAACTCCATGAGCGCCTTGAACGCGGCGAATGGCTGGCGATTGCCGGCGATCGCGTGCCGCTGCATGGCGGGCGCAGCGTGACGGTGGACTTCCTCGGCCATCAAGCCGCGTTCCCTCAGGGCCCATGGTTGCTGGCCGGTCTGCTGAAATGCCCGATCAACCTGATGCTGTGCCTGAAGAAACCGACGGGCGACTATCGACTGACCCTCGAACCGTTCGCCGAGGCCGTGGTGTGGAAGCGCAGCGACCGCGAGCAGGTCATTCATCAGTGGGCCTCCCGCTATGCCGAACGCTTGGGTCACTATTGCCTTGAAGCGCCCCGACAATGGTTCAACTTTTACCCTTTCTGGAAGACCGATGACGACGCCAACGCTTGAGCCGGTAACCTTCGGCGAACTCCCTTTGCGCATCGAAGACGTGCTGGCCCTGGCCAACCGTCAGGTGCCGACGCAGTTGCAAGGCGACCCTGCGTACCGCGAGCGTATCGCCAAGGGTGCGCGATTCCTGGACTCCCTGCTGGACAAGGAAGGGGTGATCTACGGCGTGACCACCGGGTACGGTGATTCCTGCGTGGTCGCGGTGCCGCTGCATCACGTCGAGGCACTGCCCCGTCATCTGTACACGTTCCACGGCTGCGGTCTGGGCAAACTGCTCGATGCACAAGCCACTCGTGCGGTACTGGCGGCGCGTTTGCAGTCGCTGTGCCACGGCGTGTCCGGGGTGCGCGTGGAGCTGCTGGAACGCCTGCAAGCCTTCCTCGAACACGACATTTTGCCGCTGATCCCGGAAGAAGGCTCGGTGGGCGCCAGCGGTGATTTGACGCCGTTGTCTTACGTCGCCGCGACCTTGTCCGGCGAGCGTGAAGTGATGTTCCGTGGCGAACGCCGCCAAGCGGCCGACGTGCACCGCGAACTGGGTTGGGAACCGCTGGTCCTGCGCCCCAAAGAAGCCCTCGCCTTGATGAACGGCACCGCCGTCATGACCGGTCTCGCGTGCCTGGCCTATGCCCGCGCCGATTATCTGCTGCAACTGGCCACGCGCATCACCGCGTTGAACGTGGTCGCCCTGCAAGGCAACCCCGAGCACTTCGACGAGCGCCTGTTCGCCACCAAACCGCATCCTGGGCAAATGCAAGTCGCCGCGTGGTTGCGCAAGGATCTGGCGATCGACGCGCCGACCGCGCCGCTGCATCGCCTGCAAGACCGCTATTCCCTGCGTTGCGCGCCCCATGTCCTCGGCGTATTGGCCGACAGCCTGAACTGGCTGCGCTCGTTCATCGAGATCGAGCTCAACAGCGCCAACGACAACCCGATCATCGACGCCGAAGCCGAACGCGTGCTGCACGGCGGGCACTTCTATGGCGGCCACATTGCGTTCGCCATGGACAGCCTGAAAAACCTGGTGGCCAACGTCGCCGACCTGCTTGATCGACAACTCGCCTTGCTGGTGGACGAGCGTTACAACCACGGTTTACCGAGCAACCTGTCCGGCGCCACCGCTGACCGGGCGATGCTCAATCACGGCTTCAAAGCCGTGCAGATCGGCACCAGTGCCTGGACCGCCGAAGCGCTGAAAAACACCATGCCGGCCAGCGTCTTCTCGCGTTCCACCGAGTGCCACAACCAGGACAAAGTGAGTATGGGCACCATCGCCGCCCGCGATGCGATTCGCGTGCTGGAGCTGACCGAACAGGTTGCCGCTGCCACCCTGCTGGCCGCCAACCAAGGCGTCTGGCTGCGCAGCAAGGCCGAGGATGCCCGTCCATTGCCGCCCGCCCTGGCCGCCATGCACGAAGAGCTCGCGAAAGACTTCCCGCCGGTCATCGAAGACCGTGCGCTGGAAGGCGAGTTGCGCCTGTGCCTGAAGCGAATTGCCGAGCAACACTGGAGGCTGCATGCGTAGCAAGGGAGTGCTTCACACCGATACGGAAATCCTCGTGCCGTTCTTTGATGTCGACACCATGAACGTTGTCTGGCACGGCCATTACATCAAATACCTGGAAGTCGCCCGCTGCGCGCTGCTGGACAAGATCGGCCACAACTACACGGCGATGGTCGAGTCGGGTTACGCGTGGCCAGTGATCGATCTGCAATTGCGTTATGTGCGCGGCGCCGTGTTCGGCCAAAAGCTGAACGTGCGCGCCAATCTGGTGGAATGGGAGAACCGTCTGAAGATCAGCTACCTGATCAGCGATCTGGACACCGGCGAACGCTTGACCCGCGCCAGTTCCGTGCAGGTCGCCGTCGACATGAGCAGCCGCGAAATGCAGTTGGCCTCACCCAAGGTCTTCACCGATGCTGTTGAAAGGATGCTCGCATGACCCTGCTGAAAACCGTCTGTAGCAGCTGCCGAGCCCGCGAGGCTGCGTTCGGCGGCGAAGCCGTCGCAAAACCTGCACATGCGGTACATCAGAAGAAACCCAGGGCGACTGCTGCGCAGCCGAACGCAGGCTTCGCCAGCTGCTACAGGATCGTGGCGGCGCTGGTATTAGCGCTGGGGTTTTCTTCGCTGGCGCAGGCTTTTGACTTGCAGCAGTTGAGCGATCAACTGGCCAAGCCAGACGTGATCCACGGCAATTTCATCCAGGAAAAACACCTGCGCGCCCTGCCTCAGCCGCTGACCAGCAAGGGCACTTTCGTCCTCGCTAAAAACCACGGTTTGCTCTGGCTGTTGAAAACCCCGCTGCAACAGGACTACCGCATCAGCGCCAAAGGCATTGCCCGGCGTGACGCCAACGGTTGGCAAATGCTGCCGAGCAAGAGTGCCGGCGCCGAGCAGAACCGCTTGTTCCTCGCCGTACTGCAAGGCGACAGCAGCGGGCTGCAACGGGATTTCGAGCTTTCACTGAGCGGCGACGCACAGAACTGGAAGCTGACGCTGACCCCGCGCTCCATGTTGCTCAAGCAGGTGTTCACTCAGATCAACATTGCCGGCGGCGAACTGGTGCACAGCATCGAGCTGCTCGAAACCCAGGGCGACAGTACGCTTTTGCGCATGCAGGACAGCACCAGCGCCCAACCGTTGAGCGACGCGGAGCAACATGACTTTGCCGAGTGAACGGAGACTTCCACGGCTGTTTCTGATCCTGCTGCTGGCGGTGCTCGCGCTCGCCGGTTGGCAATGGCGTGACGGCGCCCCGCTGTCGGCCAACCTGATGGAACTGGTGCCGGGCACGGCGCCAGACGCGCTGGAACTGCGCGCCGAACAACGCATGCAAGAACCGCTGAACCGCGAAATGCTGGTGCTGGTCGGCCACACCGATCGCCAGCAAGCCGTCGCGATGGCGCAGAAACTAAGTGAACAGTGGCAGGCCAGCGGTTTGTTCGAAAAGGTCCAATGGAACCTCCAAGCTGACCTTCCGGCGCTGCGCACACAATTGCTGCAAGGCCGTCTGGCAATGCTCTCGGCGGCTGACCGACAGCAACTGATCGAGCATCCCGACGCCTTTATCCAGCAGCGAGTACAAGCGCTGTTCGACCCCTTCACCGGGTTCAGTCTGGTGCCAAGCCAGGATGACTGGCTGGGCCTGACCGGGCGCATCCAGAACAGTCAGCCGCAGCATGGTTCGGTGCAACTGGACATCGGCAGCGGTGCGCTGGTCGCCGATGCCGACGGCAAGAGTTGGGTGCTGCTGCGCTCGCGCACCACGGGCAACGCCTTCGACATGAACCTGCCGCTGCAAGTGGCCGACCTGCTCCAGCACAGCCGTGAAGAAGCCGCCCAGGCAAACGTTCAACTGCTTGCCGCCAGCGGCTTGCTCTATGCGGCCAGTGGGCAAAAGCAAGCCACCCGGGAAATGACCTGGGTCGGTGGCGGCGCCACGGCGGGCATTCTATTGCTGTTGCTGCTGGCCTTCCGGCGCTGGCGGGTGTTGCTGGCCTTCGTCCCGGTGCTGGTCGGCATGCTCTTCGGTGCGGTGGCCTGTGTGGCGGTGTTCGGCCATATGCATGTGATGACGCTGGTGCTCGGTTCGAGTCTGATCGGCGTGGCGGTCGATTACCCGCTGCATTACCTGTCCAAGAGCTGGAGCCTGAAACCCTGGCACAGCTGGCCGGCCCTGCGCCTGACGTTGCCGGGCCTGACGCTGAGCCTGATCACCAGTTGCATCGGTTACCTGGCCCTGGCCTGGACACCGTTCCCGGCGCTGACCCAGATCGCCGTGTTCTCTGCCGCCGGTCTGCTCGGCGCTTATTTGTCCGCGGTGTGCCTGCTGCCGGCACTGCTCAAGGGCACAGACCTGCGTCCAGCGCAGTGGCCGCTGCGGGTGTGCGAGTTTTTGCTGGGGCGCCGTGAAGCGTTGCTCAAACTCGCGAGTACGCCGGTGCTGCTGGCGCTGCTGATTGCCTTTTATGTGGGCGGTCTGCTGCAGCTCGACACCAAAAACGACATTCGCCAGTGGGTCGGTGCACCGCAGCAACTGACTGACGAAGCGCAAACCATTGCACGCATCACCGGCTATCAACCTACCAGCCAGTTCTTCCTGGTGCGCGCCGCCAATCAACAGCAACTGCTGGAACGCCAAACCGCGCTGAACGAGCGGCTGGATCAGTTGGTCAACCTGGAAAAACTCCAGGGTTATCTGTCGCTCAATCAATTGGTCAGCCAACCCACCGAACAGCGGCAAGTGCGCGAAGCCCTGAACAAGTTGCCGCAGTTCTGGCAACCGCTGCTCGATGTCGGCGTGCCGGCGGAGGCACTGCAGGCAGAGCTCACGAAGTTGCAGGCACTGCCCAGCGAAGACGTCGACGCGGCGCTGGTCGGTCCGTTGGCAGAACCCTATCGCGCGCTGTGGCTGGGCCCGACCGATAACGGCGTAGCGGCGATGGTCAGTCTGCAAGGCCTGAACAACCCCTCTCTGCTGCGAGTCCAGGCACTGGATTTGCCGGGCGTAGAACTGGTGGACCGCCTCGGTGAGTTGAACAAGGTGTTCGCCGACACCCAGATCAGCGCCGCAGAGTTGAAACTCGCTTCCAGTGTGCTGATCGTGCTGGTGCTAATCCTGCCGTTCGGCTTCGGCGGCGCGCTGCGGATCGTCGCCCTGCCGCTGCTGGCTGCGCTGTGCAGCCTGGCCAGTCTCGGCTGGATGGGGCAACCGCTGACGCTGTTCAGTCTGTTCGGCCTGCTGCTGGTGACGGCCATCAGCGTCGATTACGCGATCCTCATGCGTGAACAGGTCGGCGGCGCTGCCGTGAGCCTGCTGGGCACCTTGCTGGCGGCGCTGACCACGTGGCTGTCGTTCGGTTTGCTGGCGGTGTCCAGCACGCCGGCGGTGAGCAATTTCGGTCTGTCGGTGAGCCTGGGGCTGGCCTTCAGCTTCATTCTTGCGCCGTGGGCCGGACACCAGGTTCACGCCGCCCCGGTCACGGAGTCAGCCACATGATGATCGCCGTGTTCTGGGTCATGGCCCTGGCGCTGTTCGCCGTGGCCACCCGTGTCGGTCGTCACTTCGGCGTGATCCCGATCGTCAGCCAGTTGTTGCTGGCGACCTTCGGCCTGCCGCTGCTGATGTACTTCTGGATCGAACCCCAATGGCAATTGAGCGGCGCCGCGCTGGTCGCGCCGGCCTGGCTGAAAAATGTCTACAGCCTGAGTTTTGCCTTGTTGCTGGGGCACATTCTCAGTGACGTGATCGACCTGCGACTCGACCGTCAAAGCCTGAAAATCGCCCTGCCGAGTTTCTGCATTCCGTTTGCCTGCGGACTCGCGACAGCGGTGTGGCTGTTACCGCCGCAACCCTGGATCAGTTCGCTGGCGGTCGGCCTGCTGTTCGCCATCACGGCGATTCCGGTGTTGTATCTGTACCTGCGGCACATCAAATACCCGCCTGCCGCTACCCGGCGACTGGTGCAGACCGCGATCCTCATCGACCTCACTTGCTGGACCCTGTTCGCCATCGCCCAGGGCAGCCTGCACCTGAGCAGCCTCCTGCTGCCGCTGGCCGGCGCCTGCCTGCCGTTGCTGCTGCGTCTGCTCCGATTGCGCCAACCGCTGCTGCACAGCGGTTGCTTCTTCGCACTGCTGATCGTGGCGGAACACTTCAAGCTCAATGCGCTGATTTTCGGCATCGGTTACCTGCTGTGGATGGCCGCGCTCAAAGTGCCGCTGGTGCTGCCGTTGCCGGTGATCTGGATGAGTCACTTGCAGACGTATATCGCGATCCCGCTGATCCTCACGTTCGGCATCGTGCAAATCAACGTCCACGCAGCCATGGCCAGCCTCGACTGGGTGCAACTGACGGCACTGCTGCTGTTCCCGATTGCCAGTAAGCTGCTGGGCAACTGGCTGGGCCTCGGTTGGGCCGGCGCCTCGTTTGAAGGCGCCAGTCGCTGGCGGGAAAGCGTCTTGCTGAATATTCGTGGCTTGAGCGAGATCGTCTTTCTCAACCTGCTGCTGCAACAACAACTCATCAGCCCGGCGCTGTACTTCGCGCTGATGGTGATGGGCCTGATCGCGACACTGCTGCCGGCACTCGCCGGCATGCACCGAACCCCTTTGAACATCGCCGTCCCGGCAAGGAGCCCCCGTGGCAACAGTTGAAATGGAACATCGCCAGGTCGTGGTTATCGGTGCAGGTCCATCGGGCGCCATCGCCGCCGCGCTGCTCAAGCGCAAGGGTCACGACGTATTGATGATCGAACGCCAGCATTTCCCACGGTTTTCCATCGGTGAAAGCCTGCTGTCCCACTGCCTGGATTTCGTCGAAGAAGCCGGCATGCTCGAGGCGGTGAACGCCGCCGGATTCCAGTTGAAAAACGGTGCGGCATTCGCTTGGGGCGAGCAGTACAGCGCCTTTGATTTCGGCGAGACTTTCAGTAACGGCAAGCCGACCACCTTCCAGGTCCAGCGTGCCGATTTCGACAAGCTGCTGGCTGATCAAGCCGCGCTGCAAGGCGTGGAGGTTCGCTACGGCGAAGCCATCGTCAGTGTCGATTTCACCCTGCCGAAACCGCAGCTCGACGTGCTTCGCGAAGACGGCAGCCAGTACCGCGTCGAAGCCGATTTCGTGCTGGATGCCAGCGGCTACGGGCGAGTGTTGCCGCGCTTACTCGACCTTGAAGCGCCGTCGGATTTCCCGGTGCGCCAGGCCGTGTTCACCCACGTCGAAGACCACATCGACAACCCGGCCTTCGAGCGGGAAAAAATCCTCATCACCACCCATCCGATCCACCGCGATATCTGGTTCTGGACCATCCCGTTCAGCAAAGGCCGTTGCTCGGTGGGCGTGGTCGCGGCAGCCGAACACTTCGAAGGCCGCATGGAGAATCTGGACGATTGCCTGCGAGGGTTTATCGCTGAGACCCCAAGTCTGGCCAGCGTGTTGAACAACGCCGTGTGGGATACGCCTGCTCGAACCATCGGCGGCTACTCGGCCAACGTCAAAACCCTCCACGGGCCAGGCTTTGCCCTGCTCGGCAACGCAGCGGAATTCCTCGACCCGGTGTTCTCCTCCGGCGTGACCATTGCCATGCGCTCGGCGAGCATGGCCGCTGGGGTTCTGCATCGCCAACTGCAAGGCGAAAGTGTCGATTGGCAGACTGAATTCGCCATCCCGCTCAAGCGCGGCGTCGACACGTTCCGTTGCTACGTCGAGGGCTGGTACGCCGGGACGTTCCAGGATGTGATTTACCATGAGGGCGGCTCGCCCGATATTCGCCGCATGATCAGCTCGATCCTCGCCGGTTATGCCTGGGACGAGCGTAATCCGTTCGTCGCCGAACCCAAACGCCGGCTGCGGATGCTCTCGGAGCTCTGTGCAAGGGACGCCACATGAGCTACTTGAGCGACACCTACGTCGAAGAAACCCGCTTTGGTTTCTGGTTCCTGCGCAGCCACACCTGGCAGCACCATGTTCTGCGAGTGGCAATCGCCGATTTGCGCAGCCTGTTCAGCGAAGCACCGCCGAGCAACCCGGTGCTGCTGGATGCCGGTTGCGGTCAGGGCAAGTCGTTTCAGTACTTGCGCCAGACCTTTGCCCCCCAGCACCTGATCGGTCTGGACGCCGACCCTCACAGCCTGAACCTGGCCGGCGAAGAAGCCGTTCGTCAGGGCATGGCGGTGGAGTTGATCGGCAGCGACTGCGCGAGCATCAACGTCCCGGACGCCAGCGTCGATTTGCTGTTCTGTCACCAGACCTTCCATCATCTGGTGCAGCAGGAACAGGCACTGGCCGAGTTCTACCGCGTGCTCAAGCCGGGTGGTTATCTGCTGTTCGCCGAATCCACCGAGGCTTACATTGATACCTGGGTGATCCGCTGGTTGTTCCGCCATCCGATGCACGTGCAGAAGAGCGCCGCCGGGTATCTGGACATGATTCGCCAGCAGGGTTTCGAACTCGGCCCGCAAAACGTGTCTTATCCATACTTGTGGTGGAGCCGCGCCAAGGATTTCGGCCTGTTTGAACGCTTGGGTCTGCGCCGGCCAAAGCCCTTTGGCCAACGGGAAGAAACCCTGGTCAATGTGGTCGCGCGCAAACCCCTTGAAGGTGCTGTGTGATGTTTACTCACGCTAAACCCTGTGGGAGCGGGCTTGCTCGCGAAAGCGGTGTGTCAGTCAACAATAGTGTTGGATGTGCCGACGCATTCGCGAGCAAGCCCGCTCCCACAGGGACTGCAAACATTCTGCGATTTTTGCTCCTCGGTGCAGTCCTGTTGCTGAGCGCCTGCGCCAGCCGGGCGCCGCTGCCCGAGCACACCCCGAACCTGTCGTTGCCGCTGCAATTGCACATCCAGCGCCTGGTGGCCGATCAACGGCAGGACTGGGTGCTGGTGATCCAGCGTGAAGGCCCTGGCATTCGCTGGTCGATGATGGACTTGCTGGGCATTCCACAGGCACGCCAGAAACTGGTCGATGGCGAGTGGCAGGCTGATGGTCTGCTGCCGCCCAATCCGGAAGCGCGGGAGCTGTTCGCCGCGCTGCTGTTTGCGCTGACCCCCAAAGATGAACTGTCGGGCAACTATCCCGCCGCGTGGCAGCATGGCTCGCAACGGTCCTTGCCAGCGCACTGGGAAGTCCGATATTCACAACCCATGAGTTTTGAATTGAACCTGCCCAAAGGCCCGAAATATCAAGTCACGCCGCTCAGCGGGGACGCGCCATGACCGCCTACCTGAATGCCCTCGGGGTGATCTGCGCCCTGGGCCGTGACAAGTCCGAAGTCACCCGCCACCTGTTTGCCGGTGACTGTTCGGGTATGCGCAATGAGGCTGGCTGGGTGGCGGAACGGTCGTTGCCCGTGGCCGCGGTCCGCGGCGAACTGGCGCCAATCCCGGCTGAGCTTGCGCCGCAAGGCACCCGTAATAATCAATTGCTGCTGGAAGCCGCGCTGCAAATTCGCGAAGACATCGACCAGGCGATCCAGACCTACGGCCGCGACCGCATCGGTATCGTTCTGGGCACCAGCACCTCGGGCATCGACGAAGCCAGTCGCGGCCTGGCCCATTACATCCGCGAACATCAGTTCCCGGCCGATTACGACTACCAGCAACAGGAGCTCGGCGCGCCGGCGAACTTCCTTGCCGACTGGCTGCAACTGAGCGGCCCGGCCTATGTGATCTCCACGGCCTGCACTTCCAGCGCCCGAGCGCTGATGAGTGCTCAGCGACTGCTGGAGCTGGGCATTTGCGACGCGGTGCTGTGTGGCGGTGTCGACAGCCTGTGCAAGTTGACTCTCAATGGGTTCTCGGCGCTCGAAGCAGTGTCCGGGCAACGTTGCAACCCGTTTTCGGTGAACCGTAACGGCATCAACATTGGTGAAGCAGCGGCGCTGTTTTTGATGAGCAAACGTGTCGGCGACAGCCAGCCGATTGCCCTGCTCGGCAGTGGCGCCAGCTCCGATGCACATCACATTTCCGCACCGGAACCCAGCGGCCGCGGCGCCCTGCAAGCGATGCGCAAAGCCTTGAGCCGAGCACAACTGCAACCGCAACAGATCGATTACCTGAACCTGCACGGCACCGCCACCCAACACAATGACGCCATGGAAAGCCTGGCGGTGGCGACGCTGTTCCCGGCGGGGGTGCCGTGTTCGTCGACCAAACCCATGACCGGCCACACCCTCGGCGCTGCAGGCGCTCTGGAAGCGGCGTTCTGCTGGTTGAGCCTGAGTGCAGGCAATCGCGAGCACGCCCTGCCGCCCCACGTCTGGGACGGCCAACCGGATCCCCAATTGCCAGCCCTGAATTGGGTGACCCCGGCCGATCGCCTGACGTCCATTGCACCTCGCTATCTGATGAGCAATTCCTTTGCCTTCGGTGGTAACAACGTCAGCCTGATTATCGGAGACGCCCCATGATTGACTGGCCGATCGCCGAACTGCTGCCGCACGCTGGCGACATGATCTTCATCGAGCAGATCCTGTCGTTCGATGACGAGCAGATTTACACCCGCCTCACGGTCAAACCCGATGGCCTGTTCAACCGCCCGGACGGCAGCCTGCCGGCCTGGGTCGGCATCGAACTGATGGCCCAGAGCGTCGCCGCCTACGCCGGTTGCCATGCGCGCCAGCGTGGCGATGCGGTGGAGCTGGGGTTTCTGCTCGGCACCCGCAAATTCGAATGCAACGTCGAGCACTTCCCTGCTGGCACTGAGCTGACCATCCACGGCATCCGCTCGCTGGAAGACGACAACGGCATGGGCGTGTTCGAATGCCACATCACCGCGCCCGGCATTCACGCCACCGCTCGTCTGAACGTGTTCCGTCCGCCTCAGGCCGCTCAATACCTTCATGAAACCCAAGGAACCCAGCCATGACTGAATCCGTACTGATCACCGGTTCCAGCCGTGGCATCGGCCGCGCCATCGCTTTGCGTCTGGCTCAGGCCGGGCATGACATCGTGCTGCATTGCCGCAGCGGCCTGGCGGACGCTGAAGCCGTGAAGGCCGAAATCGAAGCCTTGGGGCGCAACGTGCGCATTCTGCAATTCGACGTGTCCGATCGCGCCAACTGCAAAGCCATTCTCGAAGCCGACGTGGAAACCCACGGCGCCTATTACGGCGTGGTGCTGAACGCCGGCCTGACGCGCGACGGTGCTTTTCCAGCCCTGAGCGAGGATGATTGGGATGTAGTAATGCGCACCAACCTCGACGGTTTCTACAACGTGCTGCACCCGGTGATGATGCCGATGATTCGTCGTCGCGCCGCTGGACGGATTGTTTGCATCACCTCGGTTTCCGGGTTGATCGGCAACCGTGGCCAGGTCAACTACAGCGCTTCCAAGGCCGGTTTGATCGGCGCGGCGAAGGCGTTGGCGATTGAATTGGGCAAGCGCAAAATTACCGTTAACTGTGTCGCACCCGGCTTGATCGACACCGCGATGCTCGATGAAAACGTGCCGGTGGAAGAACTGATGAAAATGATCCCCGCACAACGCATGGGCACCCCGGAAGAGGTGGCCAGCGCGGTGAATTTCCTGATGTCGGCGGAAGCGTCGTACATCACCCGGCAGGTTCTGGCCGTCAACGGAGGCCTGTGCTGATGAAGCGCGTCGTCGTCACCGGCATGGCCGGCATCACCTCGCTGGGTAGCGATTGGGACACCATCGCCGCTAATTTCGCAGCCAACCGCAGCGGCATACGCCGCATGGACGAGTGGGATCGTTTCACCGAACTCAACACCCGACTGGCGGGCCCCATCGATGACTTCAAGGTCCCGAGCCACTGGACCCGCAAGCAATTGCGCAGCATGGGCCGGGTCTCGCGCCTGGCGGTCGGCGCGGCAGAACAGGCATTGGCCGATGCCGGTCTGTTGGGTGACCCGTCGATCAAGGACGGGCGCATGGGCGTTTCCTGCGGCTCATCCACCGGCAGTACCGACGAGATCAAGGCGTTCGGCAACATGCTGCTCAACTCGGTGGCCGAGGGCCTGAACGCCAACTCCTATGTGCGCATGATGCCGCACACCACGGCGGCGAATATCAGCATCTTCTTCGGCCTCACCGGCCGGCTGATCCCGACCTCCAGCGCTTGCACCAGCGGCAGTCAGGGCATCGGTTATGCCTACGAGTCGGTCAAGTTTGGTCGCCTGCCGTTGATGCTCGCCGGCGGTGCCGAAGAACTGTGCCCCACCGAAGCGATGGTCTTCGATGCGCTCTACGCCACCAGCCTGAAAAACGATGCACCGCAGACTTCCCCACGCCCGTACGACAGCGGCCGCGATGGCCTGGTGATCGGCGAAGGCAGCGGCATGCTGGTGCTCGAAGAACTCGAACACGCATTGGCTCGCGGTGCGCACATCCACGCCGAACTCGTCGGTTTCGGCAGCAACGCCGACGGCCAGCACGCCACCCGTCCAGAACAGGTCACCATGCGCCGGGCCATGGAACTGGCCCTGGAAGACGCCGGGCTGCAACCTTCTGACATTGGCTACGTGAATGGTCACGGCACAGCCACTGAACAGGGCGACATTGCCGAAACACTGGCAACGAGCGCGTTGTTCGGTGAGCACATGCCAATCAGCTCGCAGAAGAGCTTCCTCGGTCACACCCTCGGAGCCTGCGGTGCGCTGGAATCCTGGTTCAGCATCGAAATGATGAACCGCGACCTGTACGTCCACACCCTCAACCTCGACGACGTCGACCCGCACTGCGGCAAACTCGATTACCTGCGCGGCGAGTTCCGGCAGATGAGCAACCAGTACGTGATGAACAACAACTTTGCGTTTGGTGGGGTTAATACTTCGCTGATCTTCCGCCGCTGGTCGTAAAACACATCAAGATCTTTTGATTTTCAAGGTTTTCACTAGGCCAGGTCGAGGTTATCCAACACTCGGTTTACTGCGAGTTCTCCCAACATGATCGACTGTTGAATCCCTAGCAGTGTGTTGCTTTGCGATCCTTCCTGATACCTCGCGAAATCGCTCGCCATGACATTTGCTGATGCCAGCGATTCACAGGCGTATTCCAGCAAAGTTTGGTTGTCGATATCGGGGGCGATGAGGAAGATTTTGCTTGGTTGGCGTGGGGCATCCGGATCGGTGCCCGGTGGGTTTGTTGTTGTATTCGTCATGTTTCGGCTACCTACAAAGTGGAGCCACCGAGTCGCTACTAATCAAAAGGGTGGCAGCCGTACGCAGGTTAGTAGACCGGGAAACACGAACCGGCGCGCCCGAGAGCGCCCTACGCACAGCTACCATCAAAGTGCAGGCATGAAATTACCTGACTGTCCGGCATGCAAATGCGCATCGTGTAAACACGGGCTACTAAACCCGATCACTGGGAATCAGTGACGCGAATCAAGTTACCGATGGCCCCCAAAGCGTACAAGCCGGCGGATTCTGGAGTAGTTGTAGGCAATGCCGCAAGGCGCTGTGGCCTGTTCAAGGTAGTCCGGAAATGTCCTACACCTTTCAGCGAAGCGTCCTCTATGGCATAGACAACTGCACCTTTTTTGGTGGACTTTCGGACGCTTTCGCGAGCAAGCCCGCTCCCACAGGGATTTGCGGTGTGAACCGTTTTTTGTTCCACCACCCATTCACTGTGGGAGCGGGCTTGCTCGCGAATGACTGCGAAGCAGTCACGCCTTCAACGGCTCAACCTTACGCGTCAACAACTCCACAAACGCCTTGGCCATCGGCGACTTCTGATCCTTGCGCTGCACCAGCCACACCGCCGACACAGCCTCAGGATCGAGCAGAGGCCGATAGACCACCCCTTCGATTCGCATCCGCTGATAAGACGCCGGCAGCACGGATACACCCAACCCCGCCGCCACTAACCCGATAATCGTCATCGCCTCGCCAGCCTCTTGGGCGAAGTGCGGACTGAAACCGGCATCCCGCGCCAGGCTGAGCAATTGTGCGTACAGGCCACTGCCATAACTGCGTGGGAAAAATACGAAGGGCTCGAGGGCCAGGGACGACAGAAACAAGCCTTCCTCACTATCGGTCACTAATGGATGCTTGGAACTGAGCACCGCCACCAGCGGCTCACGCATCAGTTCTACCACGCTGAGCGAGTCCGGCAACCCAAGCGGCCGCATGATCCCGACTTCAATCGACTCATCCACCAACGCATCGGCGACCTGGGTGCTGCTCATCTCCCGCAGGTTCAGGTGCACCGCCGGGAATCGCTGGCGGAACGAAAAAATCGCCTGGGGAATGGTCGAGTTGAATGGCGCCGACGAGGTGAAGCCGATCTTCAACTCGCCCAGCTCACCAAGTTGTGCACGGCGGGCTACATCCGCTGCTTTATCAACCTGCGCCAGCACCAACCGCGCCTCTTCCAGAAACAGCCGGCCGGCTTCACTGAGCTCGACCCGTCGATTGGTGCGTTCGAACAACCGCGCGCCCACCTCCTGCTCCAGCGCCTGAATCTGCTGACTCAGCGGCGGTTGCGAGATGCCCAGCACCTGGGCGGCGCGGCCAAAGTGCAGTTCTTCGGCAACAGCAATGAAGTAGCGCAGGTGACGCAATTCCATGAAAACTCCATTAGGTCGTTAAACCTATCAATCAGGTCGAACAATATATTGGATTGAATCATTAGGCAGCTATATGCTTTTTTCATTGCCTGACCGGCTGCGTCCTCCGAGGTCCGAAGTGAAAACTGCTGTCGCTCCACTTGCCCATGAAGTTCCGCCCGCAGCGGTGGACGATGTTGTCGCCGAACTAAAGGAGATCTACATCGAAAAAGGCACACCGATGTTCATGCGCACGGTGCTGGCGCTGTTCTCCGGCGGCTTCGCGACCTTCGCTCTGCTCTATTGCGTGCAGCCGATGATGCCGCTGCTGTCCCATGAGTACTCCATCAACGCGGCCCAGAGCAGCCTGATCCTGTCGGTCGCCACCGGTATGCTCGCCATTGGTCTGCTGATCACCGGCCCGATCTCTGATCGCATCGGGCGCAAACCGGTGATGGTCGCCGCGCTGTTCGCCGCCGCGCTCTGCACAATCGCCAGTTCAATGATGCCGAGCTGGCACGGCGTATTGGTCATGCGGGCGCTGATAGGGTTGTCGTTGAGCGGTCTGGCAGCAGTCGCCATGACTTACCTGAGCGAAGAAATCCACCCGCAGCACATCGGCCTTGCCATGGGCTTGTACATTGGCGGCAACGCGATTGGCGGGATGTGCGGACGCTTGATCACTGGCGTGTTGATCGACTTCGTCAGCTGGCACACGGCGATGCTGGTGATCGGTGGTCTGGCGCTGATCGCGGCGGCGGTGTTCTGGAAAATCCTCCCCGAGTCCCGTAACTTCCGCGCCCGCTCATTGCACCCGCGCAGCCTGCTCGATGGCTTCACCATGCACTTTCGCGACGCCGGTCTGCCGCTGCTGTTCCTTGAAGCCTTCGTGCTGATGGGCTCGTTCGTCACGCTGTTCAACTACATCGGTTATCGCCTGCTGGCCGAGCCGTACCACATGGATCAGGCCTTCGTCGGGCTGCTCTCGGTGGTGTATCTGTCGGGTATCTACAGCTCAGCGAAAATCGGCGCCCTGGCCGACCAGCTCGGTCGTCGCAAAGTACTCTGGGCAACCATCGTGCTGATGATCGCCGGCCTCGCCCTGACCATGCTCACGCCGCTGCCAGTGGTGATCATCGGCATGCTGATCTTCACCTTCGGCTTTTTCGGCGCCCATTCGGTGGCGAGTAGCTGGATTGGGCGTCGTGCGATCAAAGCCAAGGGGCAGGCGTCGTCGCTTTATCTGTTCAGCTACTACGCCGGTTCGAGCATCGCCGGGACAGCGGGCGGGGTGTTCTGGCACATGGGGGGGTGGAACGGGATCGGGTTGTTCATTGGCGGGTTGCTGGTGATTGCGCTGCTGGTGGCGTTGAAACTGGCGAAGTTGCCACCGCTGGAAAATGTGAAGGCGTGACGCACAACCCTGTGGGAGCGGCGGTGCGACGATTCGACTGTCTCGCGAAAGCGGTGGGTCAGTCGGCATCGATGTTGAATGATCAACCGCTTTCGCGAGCAAGCCCGCTCCCACATTGACCGTGTACGATCTGGTACCTCATACAAAAACGCCCGGCACAAGCCGGGCGTTTTTTATTGGGCGACGATTACTCGTGGTACTGCGCCGACAGTTCATGCACCGCACGCAGGAAAGCGCCGGCGTGTTCCGGGTCGACTTCCGGGGTGATGCCATGGCCCAGGTTGAACACGTGACCGCTGCCTTTGCCGTAGCTGGCGAGGATCCGGCCAACTTCGGTGCGAATGGCTTCTGGCTTGGCGTAGAGCACGGTTGGGTCCATGTTGCCTTGCAGCGCGACTTTGCTGCCGACGCGATCACGGGCGCTGCCGATGTCGCAGGTCCAGTCCAGGCCCAATGCATCAGCGCCAGCGTCGGCAATGCTTTCGAGCCACAGGCCGCCGTTCTTGGTGAACAGGATGACCGGCACTTTGCGGCCTTCATGTTCGCGGATCAGGCCGCTGACGATTTTGCGCATGTAGGCCAGGGAGAATTCCTGGTACGCCGCCGCCGAAAGGCTGCCGCCCCAACTATCGAAGATCTGCACCGCTTGTGCGCCGGCCATGATCTGGCCGTTGAGGTAGCTGGTGACCGTCTGCGCGAGCTTGTCCAGCAGCAGGTGCAAGGCTTGCGGGTTGTCGTAGAGCATGGTTTTGGTCTTGCGGTAGTCTTTCGACGAGCCGCCTTCGACCATGTAGGTGGCCAGGGTCCATGGGCTGCCGGCGAAGCCGATCAGCGGCACGCGGCCGTTCAGTTCGCGGCGGATGGTGCTGACCGCGTCCATGACGTAGCCGAGGTCTTTGTGCGGATCAGGAATCGGCAGCGCTTCGATGTCGGCCAGGGTACTGATGACTTTCTTGAAGCGCGGACCCTCACCGGTTTCGAAGTACAGGCCTTGGCCCATGGCATCGGGGATGGTGAGGATGTCGGAGAACAGGATCGCCGCGTCCAGTTGTGGGTAGCGGTCGAGCGGCTGCATCGTGACTTCGCAAGCGAACTCCGGGTTCATGCACAGGCTCATGAAGTCGCCGGCCTTGGCACGGCTGGCGCGGTACTCCGGCAGGTAGCGACCGGCCTGACGCATCATCCAGACAGGCGTGACGTCTACGGGTTGCTTGAGCAGGGCGCGAAGGAAACGGTCGTTCTTCAGGGCAGTCATGTCGGCATCCGGAAAAAAAGTGCGGGCATTTTCTCAGAGCGTGACGCAAAAGGCACGGCAAGAGCCGTGCCTTTTGTCTATCGGGTCAATTTGTCGCGGTGGAACACGGTCTTTGCAACACCGAAAAACCAATGTGGGAGCGGGCTTGCTCGCGAATGCGGTGTGTCAGTCGACATCAATATTGACTGTTACACCGTCTTCGCGAGCAAGCCCGCTCCCACATTTTGATCGCATTCCAGTTCTGGAAAGTGATTAGACGCCCAGGTAATCCAGGATCCCTTCGGCGGCGTTGCGGCCTTCGAAGATCGCTGTTACCACCAGGTCAGAACCGCGAACCATGTCGCCACCGGCGAAGATTTTCGGGTTGCTGGTCTGGTGCTTGTACTGACCTTGTTCCGGCGCCACAACGCGGCCCTGGCTGTCGGTCTGGATGCTGTGCTGTTCGAACCACGACGCCGGGCTCGGACGGAAACCGAACGCGATGACCACGGCATCAGCCGGGATGATCTCTTCGGAACCCGGAATCGGCTCGGGGCTGCGACGGCCACGGGCGTCCGGTTCGCCGAGACGGGTCTCGACCACCTTCACGCCTTCGACGCGGTCTTCGCCGACGATCGCGATTGGCTGGCGGTTGTAGAGGAATTTCACCCCTTCTTCCTTGGCGTTCTTCACTTCTTTGCGCGAGCCCGGCATGTTCGCTTCGTCACGACGATAAGCGCAGGTCACCGACTTGGCGCCCTGGCGAATCGACGTACGGTTGCAGTCCATCGCCGTGTCGCCGCCACCCAGCACCACCACCTTCTTGCCTTTCATGTCGACGAAATCTTCCGGCGACTTTTCAAAGCCCAGGTTGCGATTGACGTTGGCGATCAGGAAGTCCAGCGCGTCGTGCACACCCGGCAAATCTTCACCGGCAAAGCCGCCCTTCATGTAGGTGTAGGTGCCCATGCCCATGAACACGGCATCGTATTCTTCGAGCAGTTGCTCGACGGTCACGTCCTTGCCCACTTCGGTGTTCAGACGAAACTCGATGCCCATGCCGGTGAAGACTTCGCGACGATTGCTCAGCACGGTCTTTTCCAGCTTGAACTCGGGGATGCCGAAGGTCAGCAGACCACCGATTTCCGGGTTCTTGTCGAACACCACCGGGGTCACGCCGCCGCGTACCAGCACGTCCGCACAGCCCAGGCCTGCCGGGCCTGCGCCGATCACCGCAACACGCTTGCCGGTCGGTATGACCTTGGACATGTCCGGGCGCCAGCCCATGGCGAACGCGGTGTCGGTGATGTACTTCTCGACCGAACCGATGGTCACCGCGCCGAAGCCGTCGTTGAGGGTGCAGGCACCCTCGCACAGACGATCCTGCGGGCACACCCGGCCGCACACTTCCGGCAGGGTGTTGGTCTGGTGCGACAGCTCGGCGGCCTGAAGGATGTTGCCCTCGGCCACCAGCTTCAGCCAGTTCGGAATGAAGTTGTGCACCGGGCACTTCCATTCGCAATACGGGTTACCGCAACCCAGGCAGCGGTGGGCCTGATCGGCCGAATGCTGGGGTTTGAAGGGTTCGTAGATCTCCACGAACTCTTTCTTGCGTTGACGCAACAGTTTCTTCTTCGGATCCTTGCGCCCGACATCGATGAACTGGAAGTCGTTATTCAGACGTTCAGCCATTGTTAAAACCTCATCAAACTCTTCAGGCGCATATCACTGCGGGTTGGCACGGGTGCTGGAAAGCAACGATTTCAGGTTGGCAGCCTTGGGCTTGACCAGCCAGAAACGACGCAGATAGTCATCGAGGTTTTCAGCGAGGTTACGACCCCACTCGCTGTCGGTTTCCTCGACGTATTCGTTCAGCACGCGTTGCAGGTGGCTGCGATAGGCTTCCATCGCCTCACCGCTGATCCGCTGGATTTCCACCAGTTCGTGGTTGACCCGGTCAACGAAGGTGTTGTCCTGGTCGAGCACGTAGGCGAAACCGCCGGTCATGCCTGAGCCAAAGTTGTAACCGGTCTTGCCCAATACGCAGACGAAACCACCGGTCATGTACTCGCAGCAGTGATCGCCCGTGCCTTCCACTACGGTGTGAGCACCGGAGTTACGCACCGCAAAACGCTCGCCCGCGGTACCGGCGGCGAACAGCTTGCCGCCAGTGGCGCCGTACAGGCAGGTGTTGCCGATAATGGCGCTGTCCTGAGTCTTGTAGACGCTGCCCTTCGGCGGAACGATGACCAGTTTGCCGCCGGTCATGCCTTTGCCGACGTAGTCGTTGGCGTCGCCTTCCAGGTACATGTTCAGGCCGCCAGCGTTCCACACGCCGAAGCTCTGACCAGCCGTCCCTTTGAAGCGGAAGGTGATCGGCGCGTTCGCCATGCCTTGGTTGCCGTGTTTGCGAGCGATTTCACCGGAGATCCGCGCGCCGATCGAACGGTCGCAGTTGCAGATATCCAGGGCGAAATCGGCGCCGCTCATGTCGTTGATGGCCGAGGTGGCCATGTCGACCATTTTCTCGGCCAGCAGACCTTTGTCGAACGGCGGGTTGCGCTCCACCTGGCAGAACTGAGGCTTGTCTACCGGGATGTGATCGCTGCCCAGCAATGGCGTCAGGTCCAGGTGTTGCTGCTTGGCGGTCTGGCCTTCGAGGATGTCCAGCAGATCGGTACGACCGATCAGCTCTTCGAGGGAGCGTACGCCCAGCTTGGCCAGCCACTCACGGGTTTCTTCGGCGACGTAGGTGAAGAAATTCACCACCATGTCGACGGTGCCGATGTAGTGATCCTTGCGCAGCTTCTCGTTCTGAGTCGCGACGCCGGTGGCGCAGTTGTTCAGGTGGCAGATACGCAGGTACTTGCAGCCCAGCGCGATCATTGGCGCGGTGCCGAAGCCGAAGCTTTCAGCGCCGAGGATGGCAGCCTTGATCACGTCGAGGCCGGTTTTCAGGCCGCCGTCGGTTTGTACCCGCACTTTGCCGCGCAAGTCGTTGCCGCGCAGGGTCTGGTGAGTTTCGGCCAGGCCGAGTTCCCACGGCGCGCCCGCGTATTTGATCGAGGTCAGCGGCGATGCGCCGGTGCCGCCGTCGTAGCCGGAGATGGTGATCAAATCCGCGTAGGCCTTGGCCACACCGGCGGCGATGGTGCCGACGCCCGCTTCTGCAACCAGCTTCACCGAGACCAAAGCCTTCGGGTTGACTTGTTTCAGGTCAAAAATCAGCTGCGACAAATCTTCGATCGAATAGATGTCGTGGTGCGGTGGAGGTGAGATCAGGGTCACGCCCGGCACTGCGTAACGCAGTTTGGCGATCAGACCGTTGACCTTGCCGCCTGGCAGCTGACCACCTTCGCCGGGCTTGGCGCCCTGAGCGACTTTGATCTGCAGCACTTCAGCGTTGACTAGATATTCCGGGGTCACACCAAAACGGCCAGTCGCGACTTGCTTGATTTTCGAGCTCTTGATGGTGCCGTAACGCGCCGGGTCTTCGCCGCCTTCGCCGGAGTTGGAACGCGCACCGAGGCGGTTCATGGCTTCGGCCAGGGCTTCGTGAGCTTCCGGCGACAAGGCGCCGAGGGAGATGCCCGCGGAGTCAAAGCGCTTGAGCACCGACTCCAGCGGTTCGATCTCGCTGATGTCCAGCGGCGTGTCCAGGGTTTTGACCTTGAACATGTCACGGATCATCGACACCGGACGGTTGTCCACCAGCGCCGTGTATTCCTTGAACTTGCTGTAGTCGCCCTGCTGCACAGCGGCTTGCAGGGTGCTGACCACGTCCGGGTTGTAGGCGTGATATTCGCCGCCGTGGACGAATTTCAGCAAACCACCTTGCTGGATCGGCTTGCGCGGGCTCCAGGCTTCGGCGGCCAGGGCTTTCTGCTCGGCTTCGATGTCGACGAAACGCGCGCCCTTGATGCGGCTTGGCACGCCACGGAAGCTCAGGTCGCAGACTTCTTCAGACAGGCCAATGGCTTCAAACAACTGCGCACCACGGTAAGACGTGATGGTCGAGATACCCATCTTCGACAGGATCTTCAGCAGACCTTTGGTGATGCCTTTGCGGTAGTTCTTGAACACTTCGTAGAGGTCGCCCAGGACTTCACCGGTGCGGATCAGATCGCCCAGCACTTCGTAGGCCAGGAACGGATAGACCGCCGAGGCGCCGAAACCGATCAACACTGCAAAGTGGTGCGGGTCGCGAGCGGTGGCGGTTTCCACGAGGATGTTGGAATCGCAACGCAGGCCTTTTTCGGTCAAGCGGTGGTGCACCGCGCCGGTGGCCAGGGAGGCGTGGATCGGCAACTTGCCCGGGGCAATGTGACGGTCACTCAGCACGACCTGGGTACGACCGGAGCGCACGGCTTCTTCAGCCTGATCGGCGACGTTGCGGATCGCCGCTTCGAGGCCGACGCTTTCGTCGTAGTTGAGGTCGATGATCGCGCGCTCGAAGCCCGGACGATCGAGGTTCATCAGCGAGCGCCACTTGGCCGGGGAAATGACCGGCGAGCTGAGGATCACGCGCGAAGCGTGTTCCGGCGACTCCTGGAAAATGTTGCGCTCGGCACCGAGGCAGATCTCCAGCGACATGACGATGGCTTCACGCAGCGGGTCGATCGGCGGGTTGGTGACCTGCGCGAACTGCTGACGGAAATAGTCGTACGGCGTGCGCACGCGCTGGGACAGCACGGCCATCGGCGTGTCATCGCCCATCGAGCCAACGGCTTCGTAGCCTTGCTCGCCGAGCGGACGCAGCACCTGATCACGTTCTTCGAAAGTGACCTGGTACATCTTCATGTACTGCTTGAGCTGATCGACGTCGTAGAACGCCGAACCGTGGTCGTTGTCTTCCATGGTCGCCTGAATGCGCAGGGCATTCTTGCGCAGCCATTGCTTGTACGGATGACGGGACTTCAAGCGGTTGTCGATGGCGTCGGTATCGAGGATCTGGCCGGTTTCGGTGTCCACGGCGAAGATCTGACCCGGGCCAACGCGGCCCTTGGCAATCACGTCTTCAGGCTGGTAGTTCCAGACACCGATTTCCGAGGCCAGGGTAATAAAGCCGTTTTTGGTGGTGACCCAACGCGCCGGACGCAGACCGTTACGGTCGAGCAGGCACACTGCGTAGCGACCGTCGGTCATTACCACGCCGGCCGGGCCGTCCCACGGTTCCATGTGCATCGAGTTGTATTCATAGAACGCACGCAGGTCCGGGTCCATGGTTTCAACGTTCTGCCACGCAGGCGGAATGATCATCCGCACGCCACGGAACAGGTCGATACCACCGGTGACCATCAACTCGAGCATGTTGTCCATGCTGGAGGAGTCAGAACCGACACGGTTGACCAGCGGGCCGAGTTCTTCCAGATCCATCAGATCGTTGGTGAACTTGGTGCGACGGGCCACGGCCCAGTTGCGGTTACCGGTGATGGTGTTGATCTCGCCGTTGTGGGCGAGGAAGCGGAACGGCTGAGCCAGCGGCCATTTCGGCAGGGTGTTGGTCGAGAAGCGCTGGTGGAACACGCAAATCGAGGTTTGCAGGCGCTGGTCGCTGAGGTCTGGATAGAAGGCGGTCAAATCCGCCGGCATCATCAGGCCTTTATAAATGATGGTCTTGTGCGAAAAGCTGCAGACGTAGTGATCGGCGTCGGCGGCGTTGGCCACGGACGAGCGACGACGGGAGGTGAACAGCTTGACGGCCATGTCCTGATCGCTCAGGCCATCACCGGCGATGAACACTTGCTCGATCTGCGGCAGGCGCTCAAGGGCCAGGCGACCGAGGACGCTGGTGTCGATCGGCACTTTGCGCCAGCCGACGAGGGTCAGGCCAGCAGCGAGGATCTCGCGGTTCATGTTCTCGCGAGCGGCTTCGGCTTTGACCGGATCCTGGTTGAAGAAGACCATGCCCACCGCATATTGCTTGGGCAGTTCGACGCCGAAGGTTTCCTGGGCGATGGCTCGCAGGAACACATCCGGCTTTTGAATCAGCAGACCGCAACCGTCACCGGTCTTGCCGTCGGCGTTGATCCCACCGCGGTGGGTCATGCAGGTCAGGGCTTCGATGGCCGTTTGCAAAAGGGTATGACTGGGCTCGCCCTGCATATGGGCTATCAGGCCGAAACCGCAGTTATCCTTGAATTCATCTGGTTGGTACAGACCTGCTTTCATAGACACTTTCTCACCAGGCTGCCTCTTTTCGAGGCAAATTTCTTTTCAATTCAACCACTTACCATCCGCGCCGAACGTACGCCAGCTTTGCGGGGGCAAAAGGGAGGTCATTGTACACACCGACACAGAGGCTCACAAATTTGACGACGAAATGTCGCAAATCTATGTCGCATTTGTGAAAGGTTTAAAGCGATATGCTGTGCTAGTCAAAACTTTTTTAATTTTGACCGCAACGACTCAAAGACTACTGTGACGCAGACACCACAAGGCACGCGGCCTGTAGAGGCGGCATGCACTTGTAGAAATTTTGAGGTGCCGGGAGAGGCGGCCTGGGTAAGGCCGCCGAATCTTCAGCGAGTTGTTGCCAGTTCCTGTTGGACGCTGGCGACAGTGCGAGGCCAAGGTTTACCAGCCTGAACCTTCGCTGGCAAGGCCTTGATGGCGGTAACGGCTGCATCGCGGTTGGCGAAGCTACCGTAAGTGATGACGTAAAGCGGCTTGCCATTGAGGACTTTCTTGAAATAACGGTACTCGCCGCCCTGCTCCTTGACGAAGGATTGCGCGGCCGCTTCGGAGCTGGTGCCGAGAATCTGCACCACGTAGTTACCCGGCGCTTGCCCTGCGTACCAGGTGCCGCCAGCGGCTTTGGCCACAGCGGCTGGTTTCTCGGCAGGCTTGGCAGCAGCAGCGGCGGCGGGCTTGGCTGGCGCTGGCGCTGGCTTCACGGCAGGCGCAACCGGGGCTGGCTTGGCAGTCGCTACCTGAGTCGGAGCAGGTACAGGCTTGGTGGCTGGCGTCGGTGCAGGACCGGCCGACAGACCTGCTGGAGGCGCGGTGGTGGTCACGGTCGGCGGCGTAGCGCTCGAACCTCCGACCGGCACACCGTCATCGCCTTCGGTGATGCCACCGGCGGCTTCGGCCAACGGACCACGCATGACCGGCTGTGAGTTGCCGACCAGCGGCAACGGCATCGGCTGCGAGTTACCGGCGAATTCGACGGCAGGCGCGCCGCCGCTGTTTGGTTGTGGCGTGCCCTGGCCGAGCGGCAGTTGCGCCTGTTCGTTGGCAGGTGCGCCAGTGGTCGGTGCTTTGCTGCGACCCGGCATCAACCAGGCGGCAGCTACCGCGACCACGACAACGGCGGAAATCGCCAATACGTGTTTCTTCGGCATGTTGAACCCCATACTTGGACGCTTCACCGCTGAGCGGCTGGCAATCATGGCTTCGATCATTGCATCGCGGGCAACCTGGTTGATGGTGCCAGGCCAACCGTCGGAGTTTTCATGAATATCAGAGATCTGATTCGCGGTGAAAAGTTCGATACCCCGGCCGGCGCCTTCGAGACGCTGGTCCAGATATTCGCGGGTTTCTTCTTCGGTGTAAGGCTGCAATTCGATGACGTGGAAACGCTCTTCCTCGAGGCTGAGCGCCTCCAGTTGAGCAATCAACGACGACTCACCGAACAGGAACACATGCGGGCGACCTTCCGGTGCACCGGCGGCCAGGGCCAGCAAGGCCTCCAGCGCGGACTCGTCGAGTTGCTCGGCGTCATCCACCAGCAAATAGACTTCCTGCCCCGTCAGCGCAAGTTGCACCACTTGAGCCAGAATCGCGCCGATCTCGGCCTGGGCAACGTTCAGCGCCTGAGCCACCTGACGCAGCACGCCGGCCGCATCACCGGCGCCACGGGCGGAAACCACCACGCTCTGCACCGATTGCTTGTTGGTGCTGGCCACCAGAGCCTGACGCAACAGCGTCTTGCCACTGCCTTGCGGGCCGGTGACGACCAGCAGCAACTGACTGTAGCGTGCCAGGTGATGCAGTTGCCCCAGCACCGGTTTGCGCTGGGCCGGGAAGAATTTGAAGCCAGGCACCCGTGGAGAAAAAGGGTCATGACTCAACTGGTAATGGCCGAGGAAAGCCTCGTCGGCGTGCAAACTAGTCATCGGGATCTTATTAACCTTTAAGCTGAGCCAGAGCGCGGTAATCCGCTCCCAGCGTGGCCTGTAAAACCTCTTTCGGATAATCGTCGGTCACCACCGCTTCGCCCATGTGGCGCAGCAGCACCAGGCGCAAACGACCGTCGATCACTTTCTTGTCAATTGCCATGTGTTCGAGAAAATCGGCTTCAGTCATCTCTTCAGGCGGAATGACCGGCAGGCCGGCACGCTGGAACAGACGAATGACGCGATCGCGCTCTTGCTCGCTGATCCAGCCCAGGCGCGCGGACATTTCCAACGCCATTACAGTGCCAGCAGCGACTGCCTCACCATGTAGCCAGACACCATAGCCCATGTGGGTTTCGATGGCATGGCCGAAGGTGTGACCCAGGTTGAGCGTGGCCCGAACTCCGGTCTCCCGTTCGTCGGCACCGACCACCGCAGCCTTGGCCGCGCAAGAGCGCTCGATGGCGTAAGTCAGGGCGACCTGATCCAAGGCGCGCAGGCGATCGACGTTGTCTTCAAGCCAGGTCAGGAACGGCTCGTCGCAGATCAGCCCGTATTTGATGACTTCAGCAAGCCCGGCGGACAGTTCGCGGGCCGGCAGGGTGTTGAGGGTGGCTGTATCGATCAGCACCACGTTCGGCTGATAGAACGCACCGACCATGTTCTTGCCCAGCGGATGGTTGATCCCGGTCTTGCCGCCCACAGAGGAGTCGACTTGCGACAGCAGCGTGGTCGGGATCTGAATGAAATCGACACCACGCTGGTAGCAGGCGGCAGCAAAACCGGCCATGTCACCAATCACACCGCCACCGAGGGCGATGACCGTGGTACGGCGGTCGTGCCGTGCGGTCAGCAGACCATCGAAAATCAGCTGCAGGGTTTCCCAGGTCTTGAAGGCTTCGCCGTCCCGCAGCACCACGGAAACCACCGAGAACTGTGCGAGGCTGCGGGTCAGACGCTCGAGATAGAGCGGCGCAACGGTCTCGTTGGAGATGATCGCCACTTGCCGTCCGCGAATATGCGGGGCCAGTAGCTCAGGCTGATCCAACAAACCTTCGCCAATATGAATCGGGTAGCTGCGCTCGCCTAGATCGACCTTGAGTGTCTGCATGTGTCCCCACAGTGAAGATGGAATCAGGCGTCCTGCCTTGAGTTAACGAATGTCCACGGCGTCTGCTGGTGTGACGCCGTTCGATAGCCATCCGCCACAACCTTGAGCGGCCATGACAGGACGCCGAGGATAGCGCATTTCGCGCTGCGCTTTAACGGGGAGGTAGCTGCTGCAAGCGTTCGAGAATATCGAGCACCACCATTCGCGGCGGCCGCTCATCGGTTTCCACCACCAGATCGGCGATTTCCCGATAAAGCGGATCGCGGATCGCCAGCAGATCCCGAAGGGTCTTGGCCGGATCGGCAGTACGCAACAGGGGTCGATTGCGATCGCGGGAAGTGCGGCCCACCTGCTGCTCGACAGACGCATGCAGATAGACCACCCGCCCCCCGGCGTGCAGCGCCCGGCGATTGGCCTCGCGCATCACCGCGCCGCCGCCGGTCGCCAACACCACGCCATCGCAGCCACACAGTTCGGCAATCATCGCCTGCTCGCGGTCACGAAAGCCCGGCTCGCCTTCCTTATCGAAAATCCACGGGATATTGGCGCCCGTGCGCAATTCAATTTCCTTATCGGAATCTTTGAACGGCAGGCGCAGCTCTTTGGCCAGCAACCGGCCGATGGTGCTTTTTCCAGCCCCCATCGGTCCAACAAGAATCAAATTTCGCACAGAATCAATGACTCACAGCAATCGCCTGGTTATTCATGATACGCGGAGTGAGAAATACCAGCAGCTCGGATTTTTTCTCCGAAACCACGTCACGCCGGAAAAGGCGGCCAAGATACGGCACATCACCGAGAAATGGCACCTTATCTACAACCTTGCTCTGAGTATTTGAGAAAACCCCGCCAATCACGATGGTCTCGCCGTCGTTGACCAAGACCTTGGCATTGACCTCGTTTTTCTTGATCGGCGGTACATCCTGCACCTTGTTCAGGTAGTCCGGTTCGTCCTTGGTGACCTTGACCTCCATGATGATCCGGTTGTCCGGGGTGATCTGCGGCGTCACCTCCAGAGACAGCGAAGCCTCCTTGAACGACACCGAGGTAGCGCCGCTGGAGCTGGCTTCCTGATAGGGGATCTCCGTGCCCTTGAGGATTTTCGCGGTTTCCTTGTCCGAGGTGACCACCTTGGGCTGCGAGACGATTTCGCCGTTGCCGGTCTTCTCCATCGCCGTCAGCTCAAGATCCAGCAGCACATTGTCGGTGATGAAGGCGATGCCGAGCCCCGAGGTGTTGGCGGCGGTACCCAGGTCGACGAATGGCGAGTTGGTGCTGGTGCTGCCAGGCGTACCGATGGTCGACGAAGCATTAGCCCCATTATTGCTGACGCCCGAGGTGTTCCAGTTGCCCTTGTTCTGCAACGAACCACCCCAACGCACGCCGAGGCTTTTGTCATAGTCGACGTTGGCTTCGACGATGCGCGCCTCGATCATCACCTGACGCACCGGGATATCCAGTTGCGCGACGATACGGCGCAGTTCGTCGAGGCGATCCTGGGTCTGGTAGGCAATGATGTTGTTGGTCCGCTCATCCACCGTGATCGAGCCCCGCTCGTCGGCTTTTGCCTCGGCACTGGTCACCGACTGGAACAGCTTGGCGATATCGGCAGCTTTGGCGTAGTTGACCTGCAACAGTTCGCGACGCAGGGGCGCCAGGTCAGCAATCTGCTTCTGCGACTCAAGCTCCTGGCGCTCGCGGGCAGCGATTTCATCGGCCGGCGCCACGAGCAGAACGTTGCCGATCTTGCGCTTGTCCAGGCCCTTGGTTTTCAACACCAGATCCAGCGCTTGATCCCACGGCACGTTCTGCAAACGCAGCGTGATGCCGCCCTGCACCGTGTCGCTGGCCACCAGATTGAGATTGGTGAAATCGGCGATCAGTTGCAGCACCGAACGCACATCGATGTCCTGGAAATTCAGCGAGAGCTTTTCACCGGTGTAGGCGAAACGTTCGGTGTTGCGTTTCTGCAAGTCATCGACGGTCATCGGCCGGATGCTGACGGTCAGCTTGTTGTCGGTCTGGTAAGTCGAATAATCGAAGGCGCCGCTGGGCTCAATGCTGATCATGGCCCGATCGCCCGTGGCGCTGGCGTTGACGAACTGCACCGGCGTGGCGAAATCCTTGACGTCCAGACGTACACGCAACGGTTCAGGCAATTGGGTCTTGGCGAAACCGAGGATGATCTTGCCGTCGCGCTCCTGAATGTCCGGGGCGATGGAAGGATCCGACAGATCGATGACCACATTGCCTTCGCCCTGAGTGCCGCGCTGGAAATCCACACCCCGGATGGCCTTACCTACCGGCGCATAGGCTTTCGCCGCGGCCGGCGTTGCAGTCGCTGCCCGCGGTGTTTTGAGCGCTGGGCTGGAGGCCGTTTTGTTGGCGCCTTGCCCGACCACCACGAATAGCGTGTTGCCTTCGACCCGTGCGTTATACGGAGTCAACTGGGTCAGATTGATGATCAGTCGTGTACGGTCCTTGGCCTGCACCACCGTGGCGCTGCGGGCGTTTCCGCCGCCCAGGTCACGATTTTTGCTTTTCAGCTGACTGACGACGCCAGGCAGATCCAGCGCAATCCGTGCAGGCGATTCCGTGGTGTAACCGTGAGGCGGCGGTGGCGGCCCATCGAACGACAACTTCAACTCGACGCGGTCCCCCGGCAGCGCGGCGACATCCAGCGCTTTGAGGTTGGCCGCTAGTACCATCGGCGACAGCAACGCTATCCATAGCGAAATACCGAAGGTTGAGAAAATCCTGTTCATTATTCGAGTTCCACTATGAGTGCTCTTTCAAAGGGATGGTCCGCGGCCGCTCCAGCCAGGCGCCTTCGCCGTCGGGAACGATTTCGACCACATCGACCTGCGAGCCGCTGATGGCGACGATCCGCCCATCGTTACGCCCCAGGTAATCGCCGACTTTCAACCGGTGCACCCCGCCCGCCCCGCGCAGCAGCGCAAAGGAGCCGGTCGCATTGGCGATCGTTCCGACCATTTCAAACTGCTCGATGTTGAAACCTTCGAGGTACTGCTTGACCCGATTCGGGTCAGGTTTGACGTTGCGCGAGCCGTGTTTCTGGCCGGCCAGATCGACTCTGATCTGTCGGGAAAACGGGCTTCGCAGGTTGGCGGCGCTGTAGGTGAATGTTGGGTAAGACCGAAATGTCGGCGTTGGTTCAATCTTGCCGGGCGCACGCAAACGCATTTCGTTCATGTACGCATCCAGGTCGCTGAAGTCATTGTCGCTGCCGCAACCGGCCAGGCTGGCGACCAGCACAACCATCGAAAAACAACGAATCGGGCTCATTTTTGCAGCCCCTTGTCGTTGTAGCGGTAGGTCTTGGCGAGGATGCTCATGCGCAATTTCGGGCCACCTTCCGGGTTGGCCGGCGCAAGGTCGAAATCATGCAGGGTGACAATCCTTGGCAGCCCGGCGACGCCGCTGACGAAGGTGGCAAGGTCGTGATAGGCACCGGTGACGGTGATCTGGATCGGCAACTCGATGTAGAACTGCTGCGTGTTCTCCGGCAGCAGTTTGATCTCTTCGAACTCCAGGCCACTGCCCAGGCCGGTGCGAGTGATGTCCTCCAGCAGACCGGGCACTTCGGTGTCACTGGGCAATTGCCGCAGCAGCACGCCAAAGGAGTTCTCCATTTCCTTCATCTGCTGCGTATACAACTCCAGATTCGCCGCCATATGGGCTTTGTTGGCGAATTGCTCCTTGAGGGTCGACTCTTCCTCGCGCTTGAGTTCGAGATGGCTCTGAAGGTCGCTGATGGAAAAACTGTAGCCCAGTGAAAGCACCAGGATCATCAGCAGGATACCCGCCAGTGCCTTGATGGCTGGCGGCCAGGAACCCATGTTATTGGTGTCAAGGTCATTGATGTCGATCTTGCGCAGGCCTTCGAACCATTCAGTCAGCCTCATTTGCCGCCCTCCGCAGCGGCGGGCTGAGTCTGACGAACGGTCAGCTGAAAGACGTTGGCCTGATCCAGCTGACCGGCGGTCGTCGCTTTGACTTCCGTGAGGCTGGGCGCATCAAACCAATCGGACGCATCCAGATTGCGCATCAGGTCTGACACACGATTGTTGGACTCCGCCGCTCCGGTGATGGACAAGGACTTGCCGGCCATTTTCACCTCAGTGAAATACACGCCGTCAGGCAGCGTCCGCGCCAATTGATCGAAAATACGCCCGCTGATCGGCCGGTTGCCTTGCAGGTCCTGAATGATGCGCATGCGCTCGACCAGTTGCTGGCGACGGGCTTTCAAATCACTGATCTGTTTAATCCGCTCGTCGACCACGGCAATCTGTTTGCCGATGTAATCGTTACGAGCCACTTGCCGATCGATAGCGCCATTGATGGCCTGGTTCGCGATCAGCACCGCGCCCACGGCCCCCACCATCACACCGACCAGCGCCAGCAAAAAGCGTTTGCGGCGCGCTTCACGCTGCTCTTCGCGCCAAGGTAAAAGATTGATCCGCGCCATCAGTCGAAACTCCTGAGGGCCAGTCCGCAGGCGATCATCAGTGCCGGCGCATCGCTGGCCAGGGCACCGGCGTTGACCTTGCTGCCCAGGGCCATGTCGGCGAATGGGTTGGCCACTTGTGTCGGCGTACCCAATCGCTGTTCGATCAACCGGTCCAGCCCCGGGACAGATGCGGTACCGCCGGCCAGCAGAATGTGATCAACCGAGTTGTACTGACCGGAGGCGAAGAAAAACTGCAACGAACGCGACACCTGCTGCACCAGCGCATCGCGAAACGGCTGCAACACCTCGCTGACGTAATCGTCCGGCAAACCACCCTGTTTCTTCGCCAGCCCCGCCTGCTCAAGGGTCAGACCATAACGTCGCTGGATTTCCTCCGTCAGTTGACGACCACCGAACAATTGCTCGCGGGTGTAGATGATCCGCCCCTGGTGCAGCACGCTCAGGGTGGTCATGGTGGCGCCGATATCGACCACCGCTACCGTCAGACGCTCCTGAGAAGCCGCCAGTTGGCTCGTCAGCAATCCGTAGGAACGCTCCAGCGCATAGGCCTCGACGTCGACCACGCGCGCCGTCAGGCCGGCCAGGGCCAGGGCCGCTTCCCGGACCTCGACGTTTTCCTTGCGACAGGCCGCCAGCAGCACATTGACTCGCTCGGGGTTGCGCGCAGAAACGCCCTGTACCTCAAAGTCGATGGCCACTTCGTCCAATGGATAAGGGATGTATTGATCGGCCTCGATTTTCAGCTGGTTTTCCATTTCGTCGTCGGAAAGACCGGCGTCCATCTCGATGGTCTTGGTGATCACCGCCGAACCGGCCACGGCCACGGCGACGTTCTTGAGGTTGGTTCTGGCCTTGAGCAGCACGCGCGCGAGGGCCTGCCCTACGCCTTCGAGCTCGGCGATATTTTTCTCGACCACCGCGTTGGTGGGCAAAGGTTCCACCGCATAGGCCTCGACCCGATAGCGGTCGCCTTGGCGGCTTAGCTCCAGAAGCTTGACCGACGTGGAGCTGATGTCGATCCCCAGAAGCGTATTGGCCTTTTTATTGAAGAGTCCTAGCACTACCAATTCCCTATGACTATCCGTGTCTTACGGACTCTGTAATATCCGTTGCGTTCAAACCACCCGTCTTGACAGCAGCGCAAATGACGCCCTCGACGGAAAAATGCTTATAATGCCCAGCGTTTTTTTCCGGTTTTTACTTCAAGCGCGGGTCGTTCCCTGTTTATCTGAACCCTGATGCCAAATTCATTCTTTGCCCTGGATGTCCAAAAGCCTTGATTCGTCTGCTGAAATTTTTCGGTTGGTCCATCGTCGCCGTTTTCTGCGGACTGCTCCTCGGTCTTAGCGGCGCCTTTCTCTACCTTAGTCCGGGTTTGCCATCCGTGGAGGCGCTGAGAAGCATCCAGTTGCAGATTCCTTTGCGGGTCTTCAGCAGCGACAACAAGCTGATCGCAGAATTTGGCGAAATGCGCCGCACACCGATCCGGTTCGCCGACATTCCCCCCAATTTCATTAATGCGTTACTAAGTGCTGAAGACGACAACTTCGCCAATCACTATGGTGTCGACCCCAGCAGCCTGATGCGCGCGGCCACCCAGCTGGTAAAAAGCGGACATATTCAGTCCGGCGGCAGCACCATCACCATGCAGGTGGCGAAGAACTTCTTCCTGACCAGCGAACGCAGCTTCTCGCGCAAAACCACCGAAATTCTCCTGGCGCTGCAGATTGAACGGCAGTTGACCAAGGACGAGATTCTTGAGCTGTACGTCAACAAGATCTATCTGGGCAACCGCGCCTACGGCATCGAGGCCGCCGCACAGGTTTACTACGGCAAGTCGATTCGTGACGTCAGCCTGGCGCAGATGGCGATGATCGCCGGCCTGCCAAAAGCCCCCTCGCGCTTCAACCCGCTGGCCAACCCGGCGCGCAGCAAGGAGCGTCGCGACTGGATCCTTGGGCGCATGTACAAGCTCGGCAAAATCACCGAAGCCGACTACACCACCGCGATCAACGAGCCGCTGAACGCCAGTTATCACGTGCCGACCCCGGAAGTGAATGCGCCGTACATCGCTGAAATGGCCCGCGCCGAAATGGTCGGCCGTTATGGCAGCGACGCCTATACCGAGGGTTTCCGCGTCACCACCACGGTGCCGAGCAACTTGCAGGAAATGGCCAACACCGCGGTTCACGAAGGGTTGATGACCTACGACCAGCGTCATGGTTATCGCGGCCCGGAGTCGCGCCTGCCGGGCAAGACTCGCGAGGCCTGGACAACCGAGCTGACCAAGCAGCGCACCATCAGCGGCCTTGAACCTGCCATCGTCACCCAGATCGACAAGACCGGCTTGCAAGTGATGACCCGTACCGGTGACGAACACGTCGGCTGGGACAGCATGAAATGGGCGCGTCCATTCCTCAACACCAACAGCATGGGCGCCAATCCGAAGCAGCCTTCGGACGTCGCCCAGGTCGGCGACCTGATTCGTGTGCAACGCCAGCCGGACAACTCGCTGAAATTCAGCCAGATCCCCCAGGCTCAGGGCGCGCTGGTTTCCCTCGATCCGCAAAACGGCGCCATTCGCTCCCTGGTCGGCGGCTTCGCCTTCGAACAGAGCAACTACAACCGCGCCATGCAGGCCAAGCGCCAGCCGGGATCGAGCTTCAAGCCATTCGTCTACAGTGCCGCGCTGGATAACGGCTATACCGCCGCCAGCCTGGTGAACGACGCACCGATCGTGTTCGTCGACGAGTACCTGGACAAGGTCTGGCGCCCAAAGAACGACACCAACACGTTCCTCGGCCCGATCCGCTTGCGTGAAGGCCTGTACAAGTCGCGTAACCTGGTTTCGATCCGGTTGGTGCAAGCCATGGGCGTTGGCAGGACCATCGACTACATCACCCGCTTTGGCTTCAACAAGCAGGACCTGCCGCCCAACCTGTCGTTGGCGCTGGGCACCGCAACCCTGACGCCGATGGAGATCGCCACCGGCTGGAGCACCTTCGCCAACGGCGGCTTCAAGATCACCCCCTACATCATCGACAAGATCGAAAGCCGCAATGGCGACACGCTGTTCGTCGCCAACCCGCCGAGCGTCCCGAAAGGCAACGTCGCCACCGACGGCATCGCCGCCCCTGTCGCGGCCAACGCCTTCACCGTCAACGCAACTCCGGGCGAAGCCTTGACCGCCCAGCCAGCGCCACAAACGCCGGCCGTGGCCGAGCGCATCGTCGATGGTCGCACCACGTTCATCCTCAACAGCATGCTCGAGGACGTGATCAAACTCGGCACCGGCCGCCGCGCCCTGGCCTTGGGCCGCAGCGATATCGCAGGCAAGACCGGTACCACCAACGAGTCCAAGGACGCCTGGTTCTCTGGCTACAACGCTGATTACGTCACCACCGTCTGGACCGGTTTCGACCAGCCTGAAAGCCTGGGTCGCAAGGAGTTCGGCGGCACCGTCGCCCTGCCGATCTGGATGAGTTACATGGGCGCCGCACTCAAAGGCCTGCCGCCCCATACGCAGGCAGAGCCGGAAGGCATCCTCAGCCTGCGAGTCGACCCGGTCAGCGGCCGTGCAGCCACCCCAAGCACGCCAGGCGCCTACTTCGAGCTGTTCAAGGCCGAAGACACGCCACCGTCGGCCAACGAGCTGGGCAACGGCACTGCGCCGGGCAGCCCACTGCCTGCGGATGAAGCGGCGCCGATCGATTTGTTCTGATCGCCTGAAGCTGCAAAAAGCCCCGCCTTCGAAAGAAGTGCGGGGCTTTTTGTTGTGGCGCCTGTCAGGCCGCCATCGCGAGCAAGCTCCCACATTGGAATGCGTACCCCTGTGGGAGCGGGCTTGCTCGCGAAGAGGCCAGCACAACCGCTGCAAAACCCACAGGCAAAAAAAAGCCCCGACTCGCAAGAGCCGGGGCTTTGTGTTGAAGCGCTAAAACGACTTAGCCGTTGAACACGTCATCCACGCTTTTCAGCGGGTAGTTCTTCGGATACGGCAGGGTCGCTACGCCGGTCTCGATCGCGGCCTTGGCCACGGCATCGGAGATCACGGTGATCAGACGGGCATCCATTGGTTTCGGAATGATGTACTCACGACCGAATTCCAGTTTGATGCCGCCGTAGGCGTCGCACACTTCCTGAGGAACCGGCAGCTTGGCCAGTTCACGCAGGGCGTTGGCCGCAGCCACTTTCATTTCTTCGTTGATGCGCTTGGCGCGAACGTCCAGGGCACCACGGAAGATGAACGGGAAGCCCAGCACGTTGTTGACCTGGTTCGGGTAGTCCGAACGGCCGGTGGCCATGATCACGTCGTCACGGGTGGCGTGAGCCAGTTCCGGGGAGATTTCCGGGTCCGGGTTGGAGCACGCGAACACGATCGGGCTGGCCGCCATGGACTTCAGGCCTTCAGCGCTCAGCAGGTTCGGGCCGGACAGACCAACGAACACGTCCGCACCTTTCAGGGCGTCGGCCAGTGTGCGTTTTTCAGTCGCGTGAGCGAAAACAGCCTTGTACTGGTTCAGGTCGTCACGGCCGGAGTGGATCACGCCGGTACGGTCAACCATGAAGATGTTTTCGATGTTGGCACCCATGCTCACCAGCAATTTCATGCAGGAGATGGCGGCAGCACCGGCGCCCAGGCAGACGATCTTGGCGTCAGCGAGGGTTTTGCCAGCGATTTCCAGGGCGTTGATCATGCCGGCCGCAGTAACGATCGCGGTGCCGTGCTGGTCATCGTGGAATACCGGAATGTCGCACTGCTCGATCAGAGCGCGTTCGATCTCAAAGCACTCAGGCGCCTTGATGTCTTCCAGGTTGATGCCACCGAAGGTGATGGAGATGCGCTTGACGGTGTCGATGAAGGCTTGCGGGCTTTCGGAGTCGACTTCGATGTCGAAAACGTCGATGCCAGCGAAGCGCTTGAACAGCACGCCTTTACCTTCCATCACTGGTTTGGAAGCCAATGGGCCGAGGTTACCCAGGCCGAGAATTGCGGTGCCATCGGAAATGACTGCAACCAGATTGCCCTTGCCGGTGTACTTGTAGGCGAGTTCAGGGTCGCGGGCGATTTCGCGGACTGGTTCGGCTACACCGGGGCTGTAGGCCAGCGACAGGTCGCGGGCGGTAGCGGTGGCTTTGGTGAGCTCGACGCTCAGCTTCCCTGGACGAGGATGGGCATGATATTCGAGAGCGGCAGTTTTCAAATCAGACATATGGGCATTCCGCTTTTTACTGTGGGACAGACGGACCGCCGAGGATACTCGTGTCGCAAAGTCCCTACAAGACTGACCGGTCACCCCTGTCAAGCGCCCGGCCCTACGACTTTGGACCAAGAGCCGCGGAACACAAGGGATATACTGTTCACAATCAGCATAAAAAATGTCTACAATTTTTTATCACTGCGCCATCTGAAGCATCGCCGGGTCGGTCAATGGCAGAAGCCAGCGCGCCTGCCCTTCTTTCAGTCCGCCACGCCGCGAACGGTCCAGCACCCAGCCGCGCGCCTCTATCTGCTTGCCCTTCAACCGCTCAAGATCCGCAATATCGAACTGGCCCAACACATTGGGTGCAACGCGCAGTACAACCGAATCCTGCAACTCGATCCAAACCCCGCCGCGATTGCGCTGAACCTTGCTCACACGACCGCTGAGCACAGCGAAACCGGAAGCGCTGATCTGCTCCGCTTTCAGTACAGGGGATTGACGCCACAACCCGAGTCCGGCCTGACGGGCGCTGTGTTCCGCCGCTTGCTGGCAGTCGACCAGATCGACATTCGGCGCGACTGCCACCTGGAAACCGAGTCCTTCAGCGAGCATCTGCGCTTCAAGGTTGGCGCCATCGGCGCTGTAGACATGGGCCAAGGTACGGCCGTAATGGTCTTTGCTTTCTTTACCGGGCAATAAACCGACCCGTCCGTCGCTGGCAGCCACCAGTGCTTCCAGGCGTTGGCGTGCCGCCACCGCGAACGGCTCGTCGGAGCGGCCTTTCTTGCCCAGTTCCGGCGTATTCAAACCGATCATGCGCACGCTGCGACCATCGCTCAGACGCAGCGTGTCACCATCCACCACCCGCTGCACCGCAATGGATGTCAGCCCGCTCGGCGCCGGGCAGAAGGCCTGGGCAGCGGAAAGCCAAATCGCAGACATAAAAAAGGCGCCCGCAAGGGACGCCTTTTTCATCAGCAAGGTAAAGCCCATGGGGCTTTGCAACCTTACTCTGCAGCAGCAGGAGCTTTGGCTTTGCCAAAAGCACCGAAACGGTCTGCGAAGCGCTGTACACGGCCGCCAGTATCCAGAGTCTTCTGCTTACCGGTGTAGAACGGGTGGCACTCGTTGCATACGTCAGTACCCAGTGGCTTGCACAGGTTCGAACGAGTTTCGAACTTGTTGCCGCAGCTGCAAGTTACTTCGATGGTTTCGTACGCTGGATGGATATCGGCTTTCATGGTGTATTCCTCAGGCTAGTGTGCCGCCACTCAACACTATTGTTGAATACCGCACATAATTAGGCCGCGGATTCTACCAGACAATGCCATTCACGCAAGCTGTCACTGAGACCGACCGTCTGCTAGGCTCCCGGCCTAATACGCGCCCTTTGTGGGAGCGGGCTTGCTCGCGAATACGGTGTGTCAGGCAACGATGATGTGTCTGATCCACCGCATTCGCGAGCAAGCCCGCTCCCACAATTAATAGGCGTCCGACTTCTTTTACTGCCCGCTTATCGAGATCCCCCCGCGTGCCCAACGCCATTCTGCGCCTCGCCTTGCCTTCGCCCCTGCGCCGCCTGTTCGATTACCGTGCCCCGGCCGGTGTCCTGCGCGCCCAGTTGCACCCCGGCATGCGCTTGCGGGTGCCGTTCGGCCGGCGGGAGATGATCGGGATTTTGGTGGAGGTCACCGACACCAGTGAAGTCCCGACAGAGAAGCTCAAGCCGGCCCTGGCACTGCTCGATGCCACGCCGCCCCTGCCGCCAGCGCTGTTCAAACTGTGCCTGTGGACGTCCCAGTACTACCAGCACAGCCTCGGCGACACCTTGAGCTGGGCGCTGCCGGTGTTGCTGCGTCAGGGTGAACTGGCCGAAGCACGGCAGGAGCGCTTCTGGTCCGCCGCGCCCGGCGCCAGCCTTGATGACCCGCGCATCGCTCGCGCCCCGCGTCAACGGGAGGCACTGGCGACTCTGGCCCAGCATCCCCACGGCGTCGCCCATCAGTTGTTGAGCAAACTGATGCTGAGCAAGGACAGCCTGGATTTGCTGCTGGCCAAGGATCTGGTGCAAGTCGAAATCCGCAAACACGCCCCCGACGCCCGCCACGAACACTGGCTGGCGCAACCGGAATTGCCGCTCAACCCCGAGCAGCGTGCGGCCTATGAGGCGATCCGCGCAGGGTTCGACAGTTATCACGCGTTCCTGCTGGCCGGCGTCACCGGCAGCGGCAAGACCGAAGTCTATTTGCAACTGATCCGCGAAACCCTTGAGGCCGGCAAGCAGGCGCTGGTACTGATCCCGGAGATCAACCTCGGCCCGCAGACCCTGGCGCGCTTCGAGCAGCGCTTCAATGCACGCATCGCGCTGATCCACTCGGCGGTCAACGATCGCGAGCGCCTCGAAGCCTGGCTCGCCGCCCGGGACGGTGATGCCGACATTATTATCGGCACCCGCTCGGCGCTGTTCACGCCGATGAAGAACCCCGGCCTGATCATCATCGATGAAGAGCACGACGGCTCCTATAAACAGCAGGAAGGCCTGCGCTATCACGCCCGCGATCTGGCATTGGTGCGCGCACGCCAGGAAAACATCCCGATTGTCCTCGGCTCCGCCACGCCTTCGCTGGAAAGCCTGCACAACGCCTACACCGGTCGTTATGGCCTCCTGCGATTAAACGAGCGTGCCGGTGGCGCCAAGCAGCCGCGCTTCCTGCGCCTGGACGTGAAAAGCCGTCCACTGGACAGCGGCATTTCCGGACCGATGCAGCAGGCCATCGGTCAGACGCTGGCCGCTGGCCAACAAGTGTTGGTGTTCCTCAACCGTCGCGGTTTTGCGCCCACGCTGCTGTGCCATGACTGCGGCTGGATGTCCGAGTGCCAGCGCTGCGATGCGCGAATGACCGTGCACCAGCGCTCAGGCGAACTGCGTTGTCACCATTGTGGCTACGTCGAACGCGTCCCTCGGCATTGCCCGAAGTGCGGCAAAGTCGATTTACGCCCCGTCGGCGCCGGCACCGAGCGCGCCGAAGAGCGGCTGTCCATTCTGTTCCCGGACGTCCCGGTGCTGCGGGTCGACCGCGACAGCACTTCGCGCAAGGACGCGATGAATCAGCTGTTCGCGACCATTCAGAAGGGCCATCCGTGCATTCTGGTCGGCACGCAAATGCTTGCCAAAGGGCATCACTTTCCACGAGTGACGCTGGTGTCGATTCTCGACGCCGATGGCGGATTGTTCTCCGGCGACTTCCGCGCCAGCGAGCGCATGGCGCAGTTGATCGTCCAGGTTGCCGGGCGCGCAGGCCGGGCGGAAGAGCCGGGTAAAGTGATCATCCAGACGCACCTGGCCGACCATCCGCTGCTGGTGCAATTGACTGAACAGGGCTATTTCGCTTTTGCCGAACAGGCGTTGAGCGAACGGCGCTCGGCGGGTCTACCGCCGTTTGCGCACTTGGCACTGCTGAGGGCCGAAGCGCATAAACCGGGGCAAGCTGAAGGTTTTCTTGATGAGGCGTGCAGCGAGGCCGAACGTTTGCTGGCCGAACAGAACCTGACCGGGATTGAACTGCTAGGGCCGGTGCCGGCGCCGATGGAACGCCGGGCCGGGCGTTATCGTGCGCAGTTGTTGCTGCAAGCGACGGCCCGGGCGCCGCTGCATCGACTATTAAGCAGCTGGCTGCTGGTGTTGGAGCAGATGCCGAGCGGGCGGGCGGTGCGTTGGTCCCTTGATGTGGATCCGGTCGATTTGTATTGAAAGATCAAGATCAAAAGATCGCAGGCTTCGCCAGCTCCTACCCTGCGATCTTTGCCGCTTTTGTCACCACATATCCATAACCTGCCCGCTATAGTTGGCAAGCCCGTCTTCGCCACGGATAATGCCCAGTTTTTCCACCAGCGCATCCAAGCGCCGCCGCGCTTGCGGTCGACAGAGAACACCATGAAAGACACCATTCGCCAGCTGATCCAACAAGCCATCACCCAACTCGTCAACGAAGGTGTGTTGCCTGAAGGCCTGTCGCCGGCGATCCAGGTGGAAAACTCCCGTGACAAGACTCACGGTGACTTCGCCAGCAACATCGCGATGATGCTGGCCAAACCGGCCGGCATGAAGCCGCGCGATCTGGCAGAGAAAATCATCGCCGCGCTGCCGGCTGACGAAAACGTCACCAAGACCGAAATCGCCGGCCCCGGCTTCCTGAACTTCTTCCAGAACACCCAGGCCCTGGCCACTCGCCTGGACGCCGCCCTGGCTGACGCCCACATCGGCGTGCGCAAGGCCGGCCCTGTGCAGCGCACCGTGGTTGATCTGTCGGCACCGAACCTGGCCAAAGAGATGCACGTCGGCCACTTGCGCTCGACCATCATCGGCGACGGCGTGGCGCGCGTACTGGAATTTCTCGGCGACGAAGTGATCCGTCAGAACCACGTCGGCGACTGGGGCACCCAGTTCGGCATGCTGATGGCCTACCTTCAGGAAAACCCGATCACCAGCGACGAGCTGTCGGACCTGGAAAACTTCTACCGCGCCGCCAAGCAACGCTTCGACGAATCCGAAGAGTTTGCTGATCGCGCCCGTGGTCTGGTGGTCAAGCTGCAAGCCGGCGACCCGGACTGCCTGGCGCTGTGGACCAAGTTCAAAGACATCTCGCTGTCGCACTGCCAGAAAATCTACGAACTGCTGAACGTCAAATTGACCATGGCCGACGTGATGGGCGAAAGCGCCTACAACGACGACCTGATCAACGTGGTCAACGACCTCAAGGCCGCTGGCCTGCTGGTCGAGAGCAACGGCGCCCAGTGCGTGTTCCTCGACGAGTTCAAGAACGCCGACGGCGACCCGCTGCCGGTGATCATCGTCAAGGCTGACGGCGGTTACCTCTACGCCACCACCGACCTGGCGGCGGTGCGTTACCGTAGCGGCAAGTTGAAGGCCGATCGCGCGCTGTACTTTGTCGACCAGCGTCAGGCCCTGCATTTCCAGCAAGTATTCCAGGTCGCGCGCCTGGCAGGCTTCGTGACGCACCCGATGGACATGGAACACATGGGCTTCGGCACCATGAACGGTAAAGATGGCCGTCCGTTCAAGACCCGTGATGGCGGCACCGTGAAGCTGATCGACTTGCTGACCGAAGCCCAGGAGCGCGCTTATACACTGGTGAAGGATAAGAACCCGGAGCTGGCCGATGACGAACTGCGCAACATCGCCAAGGTCGTGGGCATTGGCGCGGTGAAATACGCCGACCTGTCCAAGCACCGCACCAGCGACTACAGCTTCAACTTCGACCTGATGCTGAACTTCGAAGGCAACACCGCGCCGTACCTGCTGTACGCCTACACCCGCGTGGCCGGCGTGTTCCGCAAACTCGGCAAGGACTTCAGCGAAGTCGAAGGCCAGATCGTCCTCGAAGCCGCGCACGAACACGAATTGGCGGCGAAGCTCGCGCAGTTCGGCGAAGTGCTGAACAACGTTTCCGACAAAGGCACGCCGCACATCCTGTGCACCTACCTGTACGATGTCGCCGGCCTGTTCTCCAGTTTCTATGAGAACTGCCCGATCCTCAGTGCCGACACTCCGGCGCAAATGCAGAGCCGTCTGCGCCTCGCCGCGCTGACCGGTCGCACTCTCAAGCAAGGCCTGGAACTCTTGGGTCTGGAAACTCTGGAGCGTATGTAAGTTGGCTGCCAAGAAAAAACCTGCACCCAAGCGTGGCGCCAGCCGTTACCAAGCTCCTGCAAAGCAACCGATCCCGGGCTGGCTGTGGATGGCCATCGGCCTGACGGTCGGCGCGTTCATCGTTTTCCTGATGAAACTGGAACCGGGCAAGGGCAGCGAGAGCGTCAAGCGCGAGAAGCGCGAGAAGATCGAGCAGCAGAAAGCCACCAAGATCGCCGAGGCCAACAAGACCCCGCCGAGCCCGACGCAACCGGTGAAGCCGAAGTACGACTTCTACACGTTGCTGCCGGAATCGGAGGTCATCGTGCCGCCGGATGCCGTGCCGGAGAAAACCCTGCCGACGCCACAAGTGCCGGCCATTCCGACGACGCCGGTCACGCCAGAGCAAGCGGCGAAGATCGATACCGCGCGGGCTCAGGCCGCACTGGCCGGGATTACCCCGCCGCCAGCGCCACCGGTGTCCAAAGCGGCGCCAGTGACCAAGTTCTTCCTGCAGGCCGGCTCGTTCCGCAAGGAAGCTGACGCGGACAAGGTTCGAGCGCAGATTATTTTGCTGGGTCAGGCTGTGGCGGTTGAATCCGGCACCGTGAAAGACGAAACCTGGTATCGGGTATTGGTCGGACCGTTCAGCAACCGCGAACAGCTGACCACAGCCCAGAAACAACTGGCCGGCAGCGGGTTCAGCAACCTGTTGTTACAACAACGCCAAAGCCGATAAAGAACATGGCCTCACCGATTGTGTTGGGGCAGATGCCGCGGGCGGCCTGAAACATCGGGCTGCCCCATTCGCGAGCAAGCCCGCTCCCACACTGGATCTGTGTTGTTTGTAGGTTTGATGGCAAACGCAGAATCAATGTGGGAGCGGGCTTGCTCGCGAATGACGGCAGCACCCGCAACCCACCTCTTGCTGTCACCCCACCATTCGTCCCCTCTCCCTTCCTACAGTTGAAATACGCTCCACCACCCCCATATGAGTTGGCATAAGGCATTTTCGCCCCGCTGCGTGGAGACTCTCCCTTGACCACCATCGTTTCAGTTCGCCGCCACGGCAAAGTCGTCATGGGCGGCGACGGCCAGGTTTCTCTCGGCAATACCGTGATGAAAGGCAACGCGAAGAAAGTTCGCCGCCTGTACCACGGCCAGGTGATCGCCGGTTTTGCCGGAGCCACCGCTGACGCCTTCACTCTCTTCGAGCGTTTCGAAGGCCAGCTTGAGAAACATCAGGGCCACCTGGTTCGCGCCGCTGTCGAACTCGCCAAAGAGTGGCGCACTGACCGCTCCCTCAGCCGCCTCGAAGCCATGCTCGCGGTCGCGAACAAAGACGCCTCCCTGATCATCACCGGCAACGGCGACGTGGTCGAACCTGAAGAAGGTCTGATCGCCATGGGCTCCGGCGGTGGTTACGCCCAGGCCGCCGCCAGCGCACTGTTGAAGAAAACCGATCTGTCGGCCCGGGAAATCGTCGAAACCGCCCTCGGCATCGCCGGCGACATCTGTGTATTCACCAACCACACCTTCACCATTGAGGAGCAGGACCTCGCTGAGTAAGCCTGTTTTGGCCACCACGCCACGGCTCACTTTTACCTGAGGACCGCCAATTATTATGTCCATGACTCCCCGTGAAATCGTCCACGAACTCAATCGCCATATCATCGGCCAGGACGATGCCAAGCGCGCCGTCGCCATCGCGCTGCGTAACCGCTGGCGCCGGATGCAGCTGCCTGAAGAGCTGCGCGTTGAAGTCACGCCAAAAAACATCCTGATGATCGGCCCGACCGGTGTCGGTAAAACCGAGATTGCTCGTCGCCTGGCGAAACTGGCCAACGCACCGTTCATCAAGGTCGAAGCGACCAAGTTCACCGAAGTCGGCTATGTCGGCCGCGACGTTGAATCGATCATTCGTGACCTGGCCGACGCGGCGATCAAGCTGCTGCGCGAACAGGAAATGACCAAGGTTCGCCACCGCGCCGAAGACGCCGCCGAAGAACGCATCCTCGACGCCCTGCTGCCACCGGCACGCATGGGTTTCAGCAACGACGACGCCGCACCGTCGGCCGATTCCAACACCCGTCAGCTGTTCCGCAAGCGCCTGCGCGAAGGTCAGCTGGATGACAAAGAGATCGAAATCGAAGTCGCCGAAATGGCCGGTGTCGATATCTCCGCGCCACCGGGCATGGAAGAGATGACCAACCAGCTGCAGAGCCTGTTCGCCAACATGGGCAAGGGCAAACGCAAGAGCCGCAAGATCAAGGTCAAGGAAGCACTGAAACTGGTGCGTGACGAAGAAGCCGGCCGCCTGGTCAACGAAGAAGAGTTGAAGGCCAAGGCGCTGGAAGCGGTCGAGCAGCACGGCATCGTGTTCATCGACGAAATCGACAAAGTCGCCAAGCGCGGCAACACCGGTGGCGTCGACGTCTCTCGTGAAGGCGTACAGCGCGACTTGCTGCCGCTGATCGAAGGCTGCACCGTCAACACCAAACTGGGCATGGTCAAGACCGACCACATCCTGTTCATCGCGTCCGGTGCGTTCCACCTGAGCAAGCCGAGCGATCTGGTGCCTGAGCTGCAAGGTCGCCTGCCGATTCGTGTCGAACTCAAGGCGCTGACGCCTGAAGATTTCGAACGCATCCTCAGCGAGCCGCACGCGTCGCTCACCGAGCAATATTGCGCCCTGCTAAAAACCGAAGGCCTGGTGATCGAGTTCCAGCCGGACGGCATCAAGCGTATTGCCGAGATCGCCTGGCAGGTCAACGAGAAAACCGAGAACATCGGTGCCCGTCGCCTGCACACGCTGCTTGAGCGTCTGCTTGAAGAGGTGTCGTTCAGCGCCGGTGATCTGGCCAGCGTCCACGACGACAAGGCGATCCTGATCGACGCCGATTACGTCAACAGCCACTTGGGCGAATTGGCGCAGAACGAAGACCTGTCCCGTTATATCCTGTAAGCCATACTTACAAGTGAGCGCGGACCTGTGGGAGCGGGCTTGCTCGCGAAAGCGGTCTGACATTCAACATTGATGTTGAATGTTATGGCCCCTTCGCGAGCAAGCCCGCTCCCACATTTGAACCGAGCTCGCCCACACAAATGGATTGCCGGTCATGACCCAACTCCCCACCGACATCAAACTGCACAAAGCCTCGAAAACCCTGTCGCTGAAATACGCGTCCGGTGAGGAACATCACCTGCCCGCCGAGTTCCTGCGCGTGCACTCTCCTTCCGCCGAGGTCCAGGGCCACGGCAAACCTATCCTGCAATTTGGCAAGATCGGCGTAGGCCTGACCAAGGTCGAACCGGCCGGTCAGTACGCACTGAAATTGACCTTCGACGACGGCCACGACAGCGGCCTGTTCACCTGGGAATATCTGTACCAACTGGGCGTGCGCCAAGAGGATCTGTGGAACGATTATCTTGCCGAACTCAAAGCCGCTGGAAAAACCCGCGACCCGAACGAATCCATCGTCAAGCTGATGCTCTAGCTCAGGCCTTTCGCTCATTAGAGGGCATTTTCTAATTCCATCTGTTTGAATGCTCCGCTTCCGGGCCGACGATTGGCCTGCTTGCGAAAAAAATTAAACTCGGGTAACCAATGGAGCTGGCAAGGTACCTGCAGTGCTCTCTGAACTAAAAAGCAGCGATGCAGAATTAACGGTCACCCGAGCAGTAGTACCTGGCATTGGCTGTGGACTGCACAGCTGGACCCAGGTACTCGTCTCAGGACAATGGAGCGTCGTAGATGAGTAACAAGAATAACGATGACTTGAAGTATCAGGCCTCGGAAAACACTTTGGGGCTGAATCCTGTCGTTGGGCTGCGTGGAAAGGATTTACTGGCTTCTGCTCGAATGGTGCTAAGGCAGGCCATCCGACAACCGATTCACAGCGCCAGGCATGTCGCCCATTTCGGTCTTGAACTGAAGAACGTGTTGTTCGGAAAATCCGAGCTTCTACCGACAAGCGATGACCGTCGCTTCGCCGATCCGGCCTGGAGCCAGAACCCGCTCTACAAACGTTACTTGCAGACTTACCTGGCGTGGCGCAAGGAACTCCACGACTGGATCGGCGACAGCAACCTCTCGCCCAAGGACGTCGCTCGCGGGCATTTCGTGATCAACCTCATGACCGAAGCCATGGCCCCGACCAACAGTGCGGCCAACCCGGCGGCGGTCAAACGCTTCTTCGAAACCGGCGGCAAAAGCCTGCTCGACGGCCTGTCCCATCTGGCCAAGGACCTGGTGCACAACGGCGGTATGCCGAGCCAGGTCAACATGGGTGCGTTCGAGGTCGGCAAGAGCCTTGGCGTCACCGAAGGCGCGGTGGTGTTTCGCAATGACGTGCTGGAATTGATCCACTATCGGCCGACCACCGAGCAGGTGCACGAGCGCCCACTGTTGGTGGTGCCACCGCAGATCAACAAGTTCTATGTTTTCGACCTGAGCCCGGACAAGAGCCTGGCGCGCTTCTGCCTGCGCAACAATGTGCAGACCTTCATCGTCAGCTGGCGCAACCCGACCAAGGAGCAGCGCGAGTGGGGTCTGTCGACCTACATCGAAGCGCTCAAGGAAGCGGTCGACGTTGTCACCGCGATCACCGGCAGCAAAGACATAAACATGCTCGGCGCCTGCTCCGGCGGCATCACCTGCACCGCTCTGCTGGGCCACTACGCCGCGATCGGCGAGAACAAGGTCAACGCACTGACGCTGCTGGTCAGTGTGCTGGACACCACCCTGGACAGCGACGTGGCACTGTTCGTCGACGAGCAGACCCTCGAATCCGCCAAACGCCACTCTTATCAGGCCGGCGTACTGGAAGGCCGTGACATGGCGAAAGTTTTCGCCTGGATGCGCCCCAACGACCTGATCTGGAACTACTGGGTCAACAACTACCTGCTGGGCAACGAGCCGCCGGTGTTCGACATCCTGTTCTGGAACAACGACACCACACGGTTGCCCGCAGCGTTCCACGGCGACCTGATCGAGATGTTCAAAACCAACCCGCTGATCCGTCCTGACGCACTGGAAGTGTGCGGCACACCAATCGATCTGAAGCAGGTCACTGCCGACATCTTCTCCCTGGCCGGCACCAACGACCACATCACCCCGTGGAAGTCCTGCTACAAATCGGCGCAACTGTTCGGTGGCAAGGTTGAATTCGTGCTGTCCAGCAGCGGGCATATCCAGAGCATTCTGAACCCGCCGGGCAATCCGAAATCGCGCTACATGACCAGCACCGAGATGCCGGTCAAGGCTGAGGAGTGGCAAGAGAACTCCACCAAGCACACCGATTCCTGGTGGCTGCACTGGCAGGCATGGCAAGCCGAGCGCTCGGGCAAGCTGAAGAAGTCTCCGGGCAGTTTGGGCAACAAGGCTTATCCGGCGGGCGAAGCTGCGCCGGGCACCTATGTGCATGAGCGATAACTGACACACCTCGCCCTCCTGTGGGAGCGGGCTTGCTCGCGAAAGCGATTGATCATTCAACAGTGATGTCTACTGACCTGACGCATTCGCGAGCAAGCCCGCTCCCACAGGGGATCGGGGGTGAAATTGAGACAGTGACCCACAGGGCCTGAAGCATGCCGCAACCGTTCATATTTCGTACCGTCGACCTGGATGGCCAGACCCTCCGCACGGCAGTACGCCCCGGCAAGCCTCACTTGACGCCCTTGCTGATTTTCAACGGCATCGGCGCCAACCTGGAGCTGGTGTTTCCGTTTGTCGCGGCGCTGGACCCGGACCTGGAAGTCATCGCCTTCGACGTCCCTGGTGTCGGCGGTTCGTCGACGCCAAGGCGACCCTATCGCTTTCCGGGCCTGGCGAAACTCACGGCGCGGATGCTCGACTATCTCGACTACGGGCAAGTCAACGTAATCGGCGTTTCCTGGGGGGGCGCCCTCGCCCAGCAGTTCGCTTACGACTATCCCGAGCGCTGCAAGAAGCTCGTTCTGGCGGCCACGGCGGCTGGCTCGGTGATGGTGCCGGGCAAGCCGAGAGTCCTGTGGATGATGGCCAGCCCACGACGCTACATCCAGCCGTCTCACGTGATTCGCATTGCGCCGATGATCTATGGCGGGGCGTTCCGTCGCGATCCGACCCTCGCCGCCAGCCATGCCGCCAAGGTCCGCTCGGCAGGCAAACTCGGTTACTACTGGCAGCTGTTCGCCGGCCTCGGCTGGACCAGCATTCATTGGTTGCACAAAATCCACCAGCCAACCTTGGTACTGGCCGGTGACGACGATCCACTGATCCCGTTGGTCAACATGCGGTTACTGGCCTGGCGGATTCCCAACGCCCAGTTGCACATCATCGATGACGGGCATCTGTTTTTGATTACCCGGGCCGAAGCAGTGGCTCCGATCATCATGAAGTTTCTCGAGGAAGAACGTCAGCGTGCCGTGATGCATCCGCATCCGGCGCCATTGGGCGGCTAATCGGCCCATTGTCGGTCAGGAAGACGCAGCGCCGCGCAACAATCCGCAACAGCGTCTATGGTGTTCTGGTTCGGTGTATCTGTATTTGGCCTGAAGACGAAGGAGTGTTGATTCATGCGCGAAAAACCAGCGAGGGAATTTTTGACCACTCCCGCCGCGTTCATCAACGCACAGAGTGCGATTACCGGCCTGCGTGGTCGGGATCTGTTTTCCACCCTGCGCAGCGTTGCCGTCCATGGTTTGCGCAACCCGGTGAACACTGCCCGACACGCCTTGAAGCTGGGCGGTCAACTGGGCCGCGTGCTGCTGGGCGAAACCCTGCACCCGATCAATCCGCAGGACAATCGCTTTGCCGACCCGGCGTGGAGCCTCAACCCTTTTTATCGCCGCAGTTTGCAGGCCTACCTGAGCTGGCAGAAGCAGGTCAAACACTGGATCGACGACAGCAACATGACCCCGGACGATCGCGCCCGTGCCCACTTCGCGTTCGCCTTGCTCAACGACGCCATGGCACCGTCCAACAGCCTGCTTAATCCGCTGGCGATCAAGGAGATCTTCAACTCCGGCGGCAACAGCCTGGTGCGAGGGATCGGCCACCTGGTCGACGACTTCCTGCACAACGACGGCCTGCCCAGACAAGTCACCAAGCAAGCTTTCGAGGTCGGCAAAACGGTCGCCACCACTACGGGCTCCGTGGTGTTTCGCAATGAGCTGCTGGAGTTGATCCAGTACAAGCCCATGAGCGAGAAGCAGTATTCCAAACCGCTGCTGGTGGTGCCGCCACAGATCAACAAGTACTACATTTTCGACCTGAGCCCGCAGAACAGCTTCGTCCAGTTCGCCCTGAAGAACGGCCTGCAAACCTTCATGATCAGTTGGCGCAATCCGGATGTACGTCATCGCGAATGGGGGCTGTCGACGTACGTTGAAGCCGTGGAAGAAGCGATGAATGTATGCCGGGCGATCACCGGTGCTCGTGAGGTTAACCTGATGGGCGCCTGCGCAGGCGGGCTGACCATCGCCGCCCTGCAAGGTCACTTACAGGCCAAGCGGCAACTGCGGCGAGTGTCCAGCGCAACGTACCTGGTTAGCTTGCTCGACAGTCAGATGGACTCGCCTGCGACCCTCTTCGCCGACGAACAGACGCTTGAAGCGTCCAAGCGTCGCTCCTATCAGAAAGGCGTGCTGGACGGCCGCGACATGGCCAAGATCTTCGCCTGGATGCGCCCCAACGATTTGATCTGGAGCTATTTCGTTAACAACTACCTGTTGGGCAAGGAGCCGCCAGCGTTCGACATCCTTTACTGGAACAACGACAACACACGTTTGCCGGCAGCCTTGCATGGCGACTTGCTGGACTTCTTCAAACACAACCCGCTGAGTCATCCGGGAGGTCTGGAGGTGTGCGGCACGCCGATCGACTTGCAGAAAGTCAACGTCGACAGCTTCAGCGTCGCGGGCATCAATGACCACATCACCCCGTGGGATGCGGTGTATCGCTCGACCCTGCTGCTGGGTGGCGAGCGACGCTTCGTGTTGTCCAACAGCGGTCATGTACAGAGCATTCTCAACCCACCATCAAACCCGAAAGCCAACTTCGTCGAGAGCACGAAGCTGAGCAGTGACCCGCGGGCCTGGTATTACGACGCCAAGCAAGTCGACGGCAGTTGGTGGACCCAATGGCTGGGCTGGATTCAAGAACGTTCAGGCGCGCAAAAAGAAACCCACATGGCGCTCGGCAACCAGAACTATCCACCGATGGAAGCAGCACCCGGTACTTACGTGCGTGTGCGCTGACGTTCAATGAACCATTAAGAAGACTGGATGAAAACCCGCGACCGGATTCTCGAATGTGCTTTGCAGTTGTTCAATCAGAAGGGCGAGCCGAACGTCTCCACCATGGAGGTTGCCAACGAAATGGGCATCAGCCCGGGCAACCTCTACTACCATTTCCACGGCAAGGAGCCCCTGATTCTCGGACTGTTCGAGCGCTTCCAGGCCGAACTGGCGCCCCTGCTCGATCCACCGGCCGATGTGGAACTGGCACCGGAAGATTACTGGTTGTTCCTGCACCTGATCGTCGAGCGCCTGGCCCATTACCGATTTCTGTTCCAGGACCTGTCGAACCTCGCCGGGCGCTTGCCGAAACTGGCCAAGGGCATACGCAACCTGCTCAATGCGTTGAAGCGCACACTGGCTTCGTTGCTCGCACGATTAAAGGCTCAGGGGCAATTGGTCAGCGATACCCAGGCATTGGGGCAGCTGGTGGAACAGATCACCATGACGCTGCTGTTCTCGCTGGACTATCAGCGGATTCTTGATCGCGAGGGTGAGGTGAGATTGGTGGTGTACCAGATCATGATGCTGGTGGCGCCGCATCTGTTGCCGCCGATCAAGGTGGCGACGGAGCAACTGGCCCTTCAATACCTCGAAGAACACGAATAACCCCTGTGGGAGCGGGCTTGCTCGCGAAAGCGGTTTATTATTCAAAAATGATGTCGACTGACCCACCGCTTTCGCGAGCAAGCCCGCTCCCACAGTGGATCTGCGGTGTTCATTAATCTATGCATAAAAAAACGCCCGACCTTTGCAGGCCGGGCGTTTTCTTGAGCCCTGAAAATCAGGACTGACTGGTTGGCGTCGAAGGAGCTGGCGCGACAGTCGGGGTTGCAGCAGGGGTCGGCGCAGTAGCGGAGTTCGATGCACTGACCGGGGCCGGGGTTGCCGGTTTGGCGGCAGCCACTGCTGGTTTTGGTGCAGCCGCTTTCGCAGCTGCCGGCTTTTTCACCGCTGGCTTCTTCGCTGCGGCGGGTTTGGCCGCTGCAGTTTTGGAAGCCGGTTTAGCGGCTGGTTTTGCTGCCGCTTTGGCTGCAGGTTTCGCTGCGGCAGTTTTGGCCGCTGGTTTGGCAGCCGGTTTAGCGGCAGCTTTAGCCAGTGGTTTGGCAGCCGACTTCGCCGCAGGTTTGGCCGCCGCGGTTTTCGCCGCAACAGGCGCCACCTTGGCACCGGTGAGTTTTTCGATTTGCTTGGTCAGGGTATCGACCTTGCTGTGCAGTGCTTTGACTTCATTGCGGCTCGGTACACCCAGGCGCGAAATGGCGCTGTTCAGACGCTTGTCGAAAGCCCCTTCCAGCTCATCCCACTTGCCCAGTGCGCGATCTTTCACGCCGCTGATGCGCGACTTGGCCGACGAAGCAGAGTCCTTGGCAGCATCGACTTTTTTGCCGACAGCGCTTTTGGTGAGCTTCTCGGCTTTCTCGCCGTCTTTAACCAATGTATCGAAGAGTTTGCTGCCGTCACTGTCGATCTTCGAGTACACGCCTAAACCAGCCAGCCAGATTTTGCGGGAGTAGTCTTCGACTTTCCCGATCCACGAGCTGCCTTCTTTTTCGGTGTTCTTTTTACCAGCCATCCCGTTCTCCTTAAGATTTACGCGCGACGCGTTCGAGCAATGCCGTCAGCTCATCGAGCTTGGCAGAGAGTGTCTCAACGTCATGTTTAGACGGAATGCCGATACGATTCAAGGTACTTGCGACACGCGAGTCAAAAGCCTTCTCGACCTTGTCGAGTTGAAGTTCGACCTTACCTTTGAAAGTAGTGACTTCACTCTTGGCTTCATCGATCTCGGCATTCGCTGCTTCAAGTTTCTCGGCAACTACCTTTTTGCCTTGCTTTTCAACAGTTTGACCAGCCTTGATCAACTCTTGAAAGTACTCGCTGCCCTCTTGGCCGACCTTGGTGTAGGCACCCAGGCCTGCCAGCCAGATCTTGCGGGCATAAGATTTAACGTCGCTCAGAGCAGTCGTCGAAGCGTCGATTTTTTTCTTCAAAATAACTTTGGCCATGGTGCACCTCACGCGCAGAAGGTTTGAGGAACTGCCCGCGAAAGAGTCGGGCTCAGGCACAAAGTAGTGAGAATAATTAGAAACGGCACCCTAACAACTGACACACATCGGTGATGCCTTCTTTCCGGGATCAGGCCAACGCTTTATCGAGGGCCTTTTCGATTTCCGATTTGATGGTGCCGCTCATGGCCGACATCAACAGGCCAAGTTCGACATCGACCTTGATCGAATCCTCGCCCACATACACCGCGCCTTTCACACCGGAACGTTTGAGGTTCAGGGTGTCGCCGGACCATTGCGGCTCCAGGCCATATTGATCGGACAGTTTCTGCGCCAACTTGTCGGCCTTCTCGCGGGCCGCTTCTTTACCCAGGCCATGGGCACGCTCAACACTAATACGGGCCATCAAATGACTCCTGCTTTATGGATAATTTCCTGAAGCATCTTGACCGCTGCTGCGGCAAAACGTCCCGGTGGTTACCTATCTTACCTGCAGCCTTGCCAAGACAAAGCAGGCCACCGGGATTAGAATGTCCCGCATTCTCTTCTGGTGACAGCGATATGACTGATCAGCGCAAAGGCAGCGATGCCGAACCCACCACTCACTTCGGTTTCAAAAACGTTCCGGAAAGCCAAAAAGCGGAAAAAGTCGCTGAGGTTTTCCACTCGGTAGCCGCCAAGTACGACTTGATGAACGACCTCCTGTCGGGCGGCATGCACCGTCTGTGGAAGCGTTTCGCGATCGAGCTGTCGGGCGTTCGCACCGGTAACCGCGTGCTGGACATCGCCGGCGGTACCGGCGACCTGACAAAAAAGTTCTCGCACCTCGTTGGCCCGACCGGCCAGGTCGTGTTGGCCGACATCAACGAATCCATGCTCAAAGTCGGTCGTGACCGCCTGCTGGATCTGGGTGTGGCCGGCAACGTCGAATTCGTTCAGGCCGACGCTGAAAAGCTGCCGTTCCCGGACAACCATTTCGACTGCGTGACCATCGCTTTCGGCCTGCGCAACGTGACCCATAAAGAAGACGCCCTGCGTTCGATGCTGCGCGTGCTGAAACCGGGCGGCCGTTTGCTGGTGCTGGAGTTCTCCAAGCCGACCAATGCACTGATGTCCAAAGCCTACGACGCCTACTCGTTCGCCTTCATGCCGCTGATGGGCAAGCTGATCACCAACGATTCGGAAAGCTATCGCTACCTGGCCGAATCGATCCGCATGCACCCGAATCAGGAAACCCTGAAGTCGATGATGGTCGAGGCCGGTTTCGACCGCGTGACCTACCACAACATGACCGCAGGCATCGTCGCCCTGCACCGCGGCATCAAACCCTGATGTTGCTGGCCGGCCTGCTCGCCAGCGTTGAACTCGGTCTGAACCGGGTGCTGCGTCTCGACAGCACGGCGCTGCCGCGGCTGGCGCATTTGAGTGGCAAGGTGATTGCGGTCGACTGCCGCAGTCCGGCGTTGCAAGTGTTCATCCTGCCCAGCGACGAAGGCTTGATGCTGGCGTCCCACTGGGAAACCGGCGCCGACTGCACCTTGCGCGCACCGGCCTCCAGCCTGTTGAAACTGGCCATGAGCAAGGACAAAACTTCGGTCCTGCATGCTCCTGAAGTCGAACTCGACGGCGACAGCGGCGTGCTGCTGGAGCTGGCGGCGATCCTTCAGGACCTTGAACTGGACTGGGAGTACGAACTCTCGCGCTGGCTGGGACCTGTCGCCACGCAACTGCTCGGCGGTCACCTGCGCAGTCGCGCACGCTTTTATCAGCAAGGGTTCGCCAGCCTGAATCAGAACCTTGGCGAGTACCTGGCCGAAGAATCGCGCACCCTCGTCGGTCAGCGCGAAGCTGAAGCCCGTTTCAGTGAACTGGACCAGATCAAACTCGATCTGGAACGTCTCGAGGCGCGTTTCGAGCGCCTTTCCCGATCCCTCGACCCAAGCGATAACGCATGAAGCTGCTTGCCGTCCGCCGTTTGTTGCGCATCCAGCGCGTTGTGATTCGCTACCGCCTCGATGACCTGTTGTTCGCCCTGCCACTGCCGTGGTTTCTGCTGGCGCTGCGCTACGCCTTGCCGTGGCGCTGGTTCCCGCGCAAGACGCTGGACCTGAGCCGTGGCGCGCGATTGCGTCTGGCGTTACAGGACCTGGGGCCGATTTTCATCAAGTTCGGGCAAATCCTGTCCACCCGCCGCGACTTGCTGCCGGAAGACATCGCCGATGAGCTGATGAAGCTGCAGGACCGCGTGCCGCCGTTCGACTCGCAAGTGTCGGTCAATCTGATCGAAGAACAGCTCGGCAAAAAGATCAGCGAAGTCTTCAGCCGCTTCGACGTCGAACCGCTGGCCTCGGCCTCGGTGGCGCAGGTGCATGCCGCGCAGTTGAAAACCGGCGAAGAAGTAGTGGTCAAGGTCATCCGCCCGGGCCTTAAACCGATCATCGCGCAGGATCTGGCGTGGCTGTTCATCCTCGCCCGCGCCGCCGAAAAACTCTCGGCCGACGCGCGCCTGCTGCACCCGGTGGACGTGGTCCTGGACTACGAAAAAACCATCTACGACGAACTCGACCTGCTGCGTGAGGCGGCCAACGCCAGCCAGCTGAAGCGCAACTTCGACGGCTCGCCATTGCTCTACGTGCCGCAAGTCTATTGGGACTGGTGCCGGCCGAAAGTGCTGGTGATGGAGCGCATCTACGGTATCCAGGTCACCGATCTGACGACGCTGGCTGACCAGCGCACCGACATGAAAATGCTCGCCGAACGTGGCGTGGAGATCTTCTTCACCCAGGTGTTCCGGGACAGTTTTTTCCACGCCGACATGCACCCCGGCAACATCTTCGTCAGCACCGTGAACCCGTGGAGCCCGCAGTACATTGCGATCGACTGCGGCATCGTCGGCAGCCTGACCCCGGAAGACCAGGACTACCTGGCGCGCAACCTGTTCGCGTTCTTCAAGCGTGATTACCGTCGCGTCGCGCAATTGCACATCGATTCGGGTTGGGTGCCGGCGGAAACCAAACTCAACGAATTCGAAGCGGCGATCCGCACCGTGTGCGAGCCGATCTTCGAAAAACCGTTAAAAGATATTTCTTTCGGTCAGGTGCTGATGCGCCTGTTCCAGACCGCCCGGCGCTTCAACATGGAAGTGCAGCCGCAGCTCGTTTTGCTGCAAAAAACCCTGTTGAACATCGAAGGCCTGGGCCGTCAGTTGTACCCGGACCTCGATTTGTGGAACACCGCCCAGCCGTTCCTCGAACGCTGGATGCGCGAGCGCGTCAGCCCCAAAGCCTTGCTCGGCAACGTGCAGAGCCAGTTCGAGCAGTTGCCGCACCTGGCCAACATGGCCCGCGACCTGCTCGAGCGCATATCCCAGCCTCACGCCTACGACCCGCCACCACCGTGGCACCGCCGCAAGGACGATTGGCTGCTGCGACTGCTCGGCTGTGCGCACCTGGCCGGCGGCACCATACTCGCTGCCGGTGGGCCGCTGAACGAACTTGGTCATTGGCCGGCCGGGATCATGGTGGCCGTCGGCTTGTATCTGGTCGTTCGCCGATAGCCAGCGCCCCCGCACGCTGGCACACTGTTTCAACGCCTGCCCGACTAATGAAGTGTTGGGCCCGCTGTCGGAGTCGAAGATGAAAAACTGGCTGGACGAGATCAAGTGGGACGCCGATGGCCTGGTGCCGGCGATTGCCCAGGATCACAAGACCGGGCGCGTCCTGATGATGGCCTGGATGAACCGTGAAGCGCTGGAACTGACCGCTGCCGAGAACCGCGCCATTTACTGGTCTCGTTCCCGCGCCAAGCTGTGGCGCAAGGGCGAAGAGTCCGGCCACGTGCAAACCCTGCTTGAGATGCGCCTGGACTGCGACGCGGACGTGATCATCCTGATGGTCGAGCAGATCGGCGACATCGCCTGTCATACCGGCCGCCAAAGCTGCTTCTACCGCGTCTTCGAGAACGGCGACTGGAAAACCGTCGACCCGGTGCTCAAGGACCCGCACGCCATCTATTCCGCAGGACACAGCCATGAGTGACACTCTGACCCGTCTGGCCCAAGTGCTGGAAGAGCGCAAAGGCGCCGCCGCCGACAGCTCGTATGTCGCCAGCCTGTACCACAAGGGCTTGAACAAGATTCTGGAAAAAGTCGGCGAAGAGTCGGTCGAAACCATCATTGCCGCCAAGGATGCCGCCATCAGCGGTGACTGCAGCGATGTGATCTACGAAACCGCCGATTTGTGGTTCCACAGCATGGTCATGCTCGCCCAACTGGGGCAGCATCCACAGGCTGTACTCGATGAACTGGACCGTCGTTTCGGTCTGTCCGGACACGCCGAGAAAGCCTCGCGTCCGTCCGCCTGAACAACTATTAGAGAGGAGCAGCAACATGGGCATTTTTGACTGGAAACACTGGATCGTCATCCTGGTTGTTGTCGTGCTGGTGTTCGGCACCAAGAAACTGAAAAACCTGGGCACTGACGTGGGTGAGTCGATCAAGGGCTTCAAAAAAGCCATGAACGATGAAGACAAGCCAGCTGACCCGACGGTAACGCCGGCCCAACCGGTTCCACCCGTTCAGCCACAGACCACACAGTCTGTGAACCAGCCGCACACCATCGACGTGCAGGCGCAAAAAGTCGAAGAGCCGATCCGCAAAGACGTGTGAGCACTGACTAATGTTTGGTATCAGCTTCTCTGAACTGCTGCTCGTCGGCCTAGTGGCCCTGCTGGTGCTGGGCCCCGAGCGTCTGCCGGGTGCTGCACGCACCGCCGGCCTGTGGGTCGGCCGTCTGAAGCGCAGCTTCAACGCGATCAAACAGGAAGTTGAACGTGAAATCGGCGCCGACGAGATTCGTCGGCAACTGCACAACGAGCACATTCTGTCGCTGGAGCAGGAGGCGCGGAAGATTTTCACGCCGACTCAGCAGGAGGCTACACCGGTTCAGCCGGTTGAACCTGTGGCGGAGCAGACGATTCATGCTCCGATTGCAGCGGAACCTGCCCCAGTTGTAGCGGCGGTAGAACCTGCACCCGTAGAACCTGTTGCTCCTGCCGCCGTGCCGTCAACGCCGGCTCCTCACGACACCACTTTGCCGCCGCGAGCCCCATGAGCGATCGCCCCGAAAACGACCAGCACATGCCGCTGGTTTCGCACCTCACCGAGTTGCGTACCCGCCTGCTGCGTTGTGTAGCGGCGATCTTCATCATCTTCGCCGGGTTGTTTGCCTTTACCCAGCAGATCTACACCTTCGTCTCCACGCCGCTGCGCGCGTACCTGCCGGCCGGTGCGACGATGATCGCCACCGACGTGTCGTCGCCGTTCCTGACGCCGCTGAAGCTGACGATGATGGTCTCGCTGTTCCTGGCGATCCCGGTAATCCTGCATCAGATCTGGGGCTTCATCGCACCGGGCCTGTACAAGCACGAAAAACGCATTGCCGTGCCATTACTGGTCTCGAGCATCCTGCTGTTCTATACCGGCATGGCGTTCGCCTACTACCTGGTCTTCCCGCTGATCTTCAAATTCTTCGCCGCCGCCACCCCGGCCGGCGTGGAAATGATGACCGACATCACCAGCTACCTCGATTTCGTCATGACGCTGTTCTTCGCCTTCGGCGTGGCGTTCGAAATCCCGGTGGCCGTGGTGCTGCTGGTGTGGATCGGCGTGGTCGACGTCAAATACCTGAAGAAAATCCGTCCGTACGTGGTCATCGGCTGCTTCGTGGTCGGCATGATCCTGACGCCGCCGGACATCTTCTCGCAGACGCTGTTGGCGGTACCGATGTGGCTGCTGTTTGAAATCGGCATCCTGTTCGGCAGTCTGGTCAGTAAACGCGGCGAGCACCCGGACGACCAACCGGCTGACGATCACAACGACCAGCCGCCAGCGACCCAGCCGTGAACCTGCTGTTGCTCGAAGAGGCCGATTTCATTGCGGCCGACCGGGCGATCCTGCGTGATCGCCGGTTGACGCACATGCAAGAAGTCCACCGCTCGGTTGTCGGCGACAGCCTGCGGGTCGGGCGCATCGGCGGGCTGATGGGTTCGGCCGAACTGCTGCGCCTGGACGCCGATGAAGCCGAATTGCGCGTCACCCTCGACCAGCCAGCACCCGCCAAGCTGCCACTGACCCTGATACTGGCCCTGCCACGCCCGAAAATGCTCCGTAGGGTGTTTCAGACCGTGGCGGCCATGGGTGTGCCACGAATCATTCTGGTGAACAGCTATCGCGTCGAGAAGAGCTTCTGGCAAACCCCGTTCCTGGAGCCCGAGGCGATTCGCGAGCAGTTGATCCTCGGCCTCGAACAGGCCCGGGACAGTGTGTTGCCGGAAATCGTCATTGAGAAACGCTTCAAGCCGTTCGTCGAAGACCGTCTGCCGGCAATCACCGAGGGCACCCTCGGCCTGGTCGGCCACCCCGGCCATTACCCGCCCTGCCCTCGCGGCCTGACCGAACCGGTGACCCTGGCCATCGGCCCCGAAGGGGGCTGGATTCCTTACGAAATCGACCTGCTCGGCAAGGCCGGCCTGCAACCGGTGCAGCTCGGCGACCGCATCCTGCGGGTCGAAACCGCCGTCACTGCGCTGCTCGCACGCCTCTTCTAAACACCGCAGTAGCAGCTGGCGAAGCCTGCGTTCGGCTGCGAAGCAGTCGCCAATCCGGCGTACTCGGTAAACCTGAAAGACCGCGGCGCCCGATTTGCGACTGCTTCGCAGCCGAACGCAGGCTTCGCCAGCTGCTATGTATGGACTCGCCCCCACTGTCTACCCGCTTTTGAAAAACCGCCGCCCCGTTGCATCTATGTATCAGGCCTATTCGAAGAAGCCGT